>JBAXFZ010000328.1:0-5311 GCA_037139685.1 Bacteroidota bacterium | reverse complement strand
CCTTTTCAGGTTCCGCAGGTTATAGTATCAGGTACTGGTTCTGGTATAATTTCAATGATTTTCCGCAGGGTCCGGATGTTGAAGGATCTCACCCGGGGGATTGGGAATATGTTCAACTCTTCTTTTACAACAACAACACCCTTTACCAGGTAAACTTCTCAAACCATACAGGTGCAAGGAAGAAGGGACCTGGCCAGGTGTATATGACAGATAACCATGTTCATGTCTGGGTCGGAAATGGTTCCCATGCAAACTATGAATCACAAAACCCTCCCGATATTTATTGCTGGGGCCCATGGTGTGATGAAGTCAACGGCTTTGGACCGGTGTGGACCTGCATCAACCTGGTCAATGTTTACAAGACTACATTCGGGAGGGATAATTATTGCGGCGACTGGGGCGACGGGGATGGCGTTTTTGGCCCTCCCTGCCGGAAATTCAGCGACTGATACGAAAGGACGAGGTTTTTTGCTGATTTTTTGAACCTTGTTATAACAACCAGGAATATTTCTTATCCTTTTCCTCTTTAAAATCAACTAAATCAAAGTAAACCGGACGTTTTTACGGTAAGATTATGATTCCCGGCAACCGTAAAAGTTGTTCATAGCTAAAAACCCTTTCTTCCCGCATTTAGGAGTAACCGTAAAGTGATTGCAGTTTTGTGCAACTTTGGTTCAGGGTTTATCCGGGAGGGATAATTAAAATTCCATGATTATTGAGGCGATTTTTCCGAATGCGTCTCCATCCTTTATCACATACTGCTCGGCCCCTTTCTGGATTGTTTGTAGCGCGACAGCATAACGTTCCTGGCTTGACAGCATTATAACATGTAATTCCGGGTAGTGCTTTTTTATCACCTGCAATATTTCCATCCCGTTGGCAGCATCCTTCTGGACGCTGTTCAGGTAATAATCAAGAATGATGACATCCGGCTTTTCCTCGAGATTCCTGAGACACTCTTCTCCGGTATTGAAAACCCGGATATGGTTAGGGGTTTTCCGTGTGAGAAAATCCGAAAGTGCATCCGTTAGCATTGTATCATCATCAACAATGAATATTTTTTTTGGTTTGCCTAATTCCATGTTGGTTTTTTTTACAAAAATAGTAAATAAAAATTTGGCCAGTCTAAGATAATTCGATGATGGCCCGCTCAATATCGGTCAGTATTCCCCTGATATCTGATTTCGTACTGATTGATGGCGATACCTCCCTGCATTGCTGCTCCAGGTAAACCGACAAAGTGCCGGTTCTATTCATTCCCATCATGATGAATTTAGTTTTAAAACCATGAAGCTGGTCGGCAATTCCGGTGAAATCATCCGCCGCCAGTGCGTTGTTTATTTTTTCAATCAGGACAGGAGCGGACTCCAAAAACATTTTGATGTATTTGTTCATTTTCATGCCATTGTCTTCACAAAAGTTCCTGAGGTAAGTCATATCGGTCACTTTCCCGTCAACGGGAACATCAGCCTTGAACTCCTGTGCGACATTTTCAACAGTCCCAGCTTTAATATCCAGCAACTCGGCAATACCCCGGATCAGCTGGGATGCACTGAACGGTTTTGGAATATAGGAGTTCATTCCGGCTTGCCGGCATTTGTCAAGGTCGGTTCGCAGAACACTGGCTGTAAGTGCTATGATTGGAATATCCTTTTTTGGCACCGGCAAATTCTCCCGGATGAATTTTGTAGCCTCAAAGCCATTCATTTCAGGCATCTGGACATCCATCAGGATCACATCAAAGTCATATTCCCGCAGAATTCCAATGACTTCACGACCATTTACCGCCGTTTGAATTTCAACATCGGCTTTTGATTTCAATGTATCAAAAGCCACTACCCTGTTGTACTCATTGTCATCGGCAATCAGTATTCGCAACCCGTCAAGGATGTGACCATTGATGTTGGCGCTTGCAGCCAGGTGCTGATGCAACCGTTCTGCACTCCCTCTGTCCATGTTCAGAATAAAGGAAAATGTAGTCCCTGCACCCTCTTCACTCTCGATTGAGATTTCCCCCCCGTATAATTCCACAAGCTGGCGGCTGATGGTCAATCCCAGCCCGGTGCCGCCGTATTTACGCGAATCTGATGTATTTACCTGCTTAAAGCTCTCAAAAACCGTATCCAGCTTGTCTTTGGGGATCCCGATACCGGTATCGGTGATCGAAAACCTCATTTTCACCGAAGTGAAATTGTCGCTTCCGGCCGCACTTACCCTGATCCGAACACTCCCTTTTTCTGTAAATTTTATGGCATTGCCGACGAGGTTCATCAGTATCTGGTTAAGGCGGACCGGGTCTCCCAGCAAAACGTCAGGGATATCAGTGCCGATATCAGCCAGCAATGCCAGACCCTTTTCATCTGCTTTGTGTTTCAGTGTTTCAACTACCTGCCCGACTGTTTCGCCAAGTGAAAAATCCATCTTTTCCAGTTCCATCTTCCCGGATTCAATTTTTGACAGATCCAGGATGTCGTTGATGATATGCAGCAGGATATCCGATGATTGCTTAATTCCCCTGAGGTACTGCTGCTGGTCATCCCGGGGATTATTGTCGATCAGCAGGCTCGTCATTCCCATTACGGCATTCATGGGCGTCCGGATTTCGTGGCTCATGTTGGCCAGGAATTGCTGTTTGAAACGTTCACTCTGCTCCGCACGTTCCTTTTGTTCCACGATCTCCTTTTGAGCGGCCTGCAACCGGAGATTGGATTTTCGCTGGTTGTTGTAATTCTTGAACACAAAGAACAATAAAAATACAACCAGTGCCATGCCCAGGAAACCTGCATAGGTAAAGGTCTTCTGCTTCTGCAACCGGATTTGGTTAAGGTTGTTTTCAACGGCATGCTGCAAGCTGTCTGCGGCTTGTTTTTTATCAAACTCAAACTTCATGGAGAGCTGGGTAAGCTTTTTATCCTTTTCAAGATTAAAAATCGAGTCTTTAATGGCTACATATTTTTTATAATATTCCAGGGCACCTTTATACTCTCCGATTTCCTCGTAGCATACGCTGTTTGAAATGTAGGAATCCTCAAGCAAATAAAGATCCCCTAATTCTTTTTGAATCACAATGGCGCTGTCTGCATAGATCGAGGCTTTTCTGATGGCTGCCGGTTTGCTGCCGGCAAACAGTTTGTTAAGTATGGTTTTATGCCGGTCGGTTGCGATCATGAAATAGGTATAGGCAATTACCCCATAGTTATAACTAATATTCCTCTTGACATTTAATTCCTTTTGAAGCTTCAAAGCCTTGAAAAGATATTCCAGTGCTTTGATGTATTCGGCCTGCTGGCGATACAGATCGCCGATGTTTTCCAGCTCGTTTGCCATGGCATGCTTGTTTCCTTCAGCTTCATAGTATTTTACTGCTTCTTCAAAATATAGATACGTTTTCGCGTAATCCTTCTTTTTGTTATATACATTTCCAATTGCATTTAAAGCCCTGGCAGAACCTGATTTATTCCCAAGGGATTGATTGACCTTCAGGGCCTGGTTAAAATAATCCAGTGCGCTTGGATAATCATCTTTTTTTTGATAAAAATCACCTATATTGCACATGGCATCCTGCATGGTGGTTTTATCCCCCGATTCCCCGGCCATCTTTAAAGATCTCTGGTAATAATCCAATGCCTTTACATATTCTGACAAGCTGAAATAAATCAATCCCATCCAGTTTAGACTTCTTGCAATTCCTGGTTTATCGCCAAGCTCCTCATAGATCGTCAGAGATTTTAAATAACATTCAAGGGCCTTTGGATAATTTGCCTTTCCATCGTGATAGTTCATTCCTGTAACAATATTCGCTTTGGCAGTCCCTGGTTTCCAATGAAGTTTCCCGGCCAGCGACAGCGATTGCATTCCGAATTTAATCCCTTCATCAGCGTTGATGGTTCGATATGTATAACTCAGGTCATTCAATAACCGAACCTTGTTTGTATCCTCCTTTAATTTGGGTAATTGCTGCAGTAATGAATCAATACGGGCCTGACCCTGTTTCTGGCATAATGCCTGAAATGCGATCATGAAAAAAGCGAATAGCAAAATCGTTTTCGTTTTCATTGAGGCTTTCGGATTACTTGATTGGATTAATACAAACAATAGGACTTTACAGGTGGATCATTGATTCAGTGACCCCCCGGGACAGAGCCATCGAAGAGCCTCCATTTCCATGTGTTTTTCACCTTTACAAGAATCCCGGTGAACCGGTAGGGGAATTTTGCAGTTTTGCCTTTGTCGTTCGTTACGATCATGAACCCGTCCATAAATACCCAGGCCGTGTTCCCGTTGTGATCAATGTCCACCCTGTTCATTTCCCAGGAGAAACTCCGGTGTGTAAACAACATCCTCATCCATCCTTCAATTTGCTCCCTGCCTTTGAAGACTTCCCCGCTGTCGGAGCCGACAACCAAAATTGTGTGGCTGCTATCGAATAACTCCATGAAATGGCTCATATCCCTTGTTTTTGCCGAGTTATTCCATAACTCCAGGGCAGCTGTGATTTTTTGAATAATAGCTTTGTTACCGGCCTGGTTTTCACCAGTCTTTTCACTTTTAGCATAAGCCGGTGCACCGAATATAAAGCAAAACTGAATAATGGCGGCTATTGTGGATATTTGTAACAGTTTCATACAACAGTTTGTTAATGGGAATAAGTTAACCTGTGTCTAATTATTTTCGAACCCGGAATGCGATGGATTGACCAACAGTCTTTTATTAATATGCAAATATATATATGTTTACAGAAGAATGAAGGTTTCTAAAAATCTTATTTATGCTGTAATACATAATGTTACAATTGGAGCATTATCATGTCCATTAAAAAACAATGATTGCGAAGGATTCGGCAGTATGGCATCAAACTCAGGAAAGAGCTCCCCACCAGTGATTGGAAGGCGTTTCAATAAAATGCAAAACGGCGAAACAGTTTTCACCGTTTCGCCATTTCACATTTGCTTCTGGTAGCGGGATCGAGAGTTTATAGACCACTCCCCCTGATAATCAATTAGGTAACTCTAAAAAAGACTTCGATTTTTGTGCTTTTCGGGCGGTTTTGTCGCAGTTTTTGTCGCAAAAAGGGAACGTGTATTCTGGTTGCTACGTTTTGCATTGTGTTGGAATTTAGCACTTTGCAAAATTTCTATTCACGCTACAGTTTCGTTACCCCTACCGCTTTCTAAGTCGCGACCATCACTTTTTGGTAGCGGGATCGAGATTTGAACTCGAGACCTCCGGGTTATGAATCCGACTCGTAAATAATTATTTATATGTAACGATATGTATTTCAGTTAAGTAAGTGTGTGTGATTTTCTCCCAT
>JBAXFZ010000327.1:0-5317 GCA_037139685.1 Bacteroidota bacterium | reverse complement strand
AAAGAGTTATCATAGCTGCTGTTTTTCCTTACTGGTATGAAAGTGCTTAATCAAAATGCAAAATGCAAAAAAAATGCAAAACGGTGAACAATTGTTATCCTGTATTTTTCAATTTGCCCTTTGCATTTTGCCCTTTCAATGGCTGTCAAGCCCGTGCAGCATATAGACCAGGTGCGTCAGCGATTTGCTGATTTCAGCCATATATTCATTTACGGCCCTTACACTCCCGGGAAGGGTGAAAACCAGTGATTTTCCCATAACACCTGCCACTGAGCGGCTTGCAAGTGCAGCTGGTTTTTCGGTTCCGTATTTTATCCTGATCATCTCCATGATGCCCGGAATTACTTTATCCAGCAACCCCTTTACCACATCAGGGGTAAAATCCCTGGGTCCGATTCCTGTACCCCCGGTCGTGATCACAAGATCGAAAAGCTCTTCCTTTGCCTTGTGAAGCAGCTCCTCCAGCTTGTGAGAATCATCGGGGATCAGGAAGTTGGAAACTGCAAGCTTGAAATTGCAAAGGTTGAAGTGGGTTTCAAGCAGTTCGGTGACCCTTGGACCCGATTTGTCTTCGTATTCCCCTGAACTGGCACGGTCGCTCAGGGTAATGACCATTGCCCTGAAAACCTTCGGGTGGTACTCCAGGTCCATCCCTGCCTCCAGGATCCCGGGACTCACCACGCGGCAAAAAATTCCCTCTTTGGGCATAACGCAATTGCCCACCTCCTTGAAAATCGCGCAACCTGTGCCATGACATTCTTTCCCGATCTGTGTGACCTCCAGCTCGATTTCGCCAGAAGTAAAGCGGTCGAGCGGGTGGGCGGTCCACAACTCCATTCCCGTTGTGGTAATGTTCTCGGCAAATTCGCCGGGAAGAACCCTGCGTGCTGCCCCGGTTTCAAATTTTCCGATACTTTCGGTGCCAAGCAGGCTGACCTGGCGGTTCCACAGCCCTGCATGTGCATCGCCCGAAACACCATAGTGGGTTAGTTCGATCCGGGCGGCAGGCTCCTTGACAGTCCCCTTTTGCACAGAAATATTCACAGAGTTTATCTTGAGAATTTGCATATGGTTTTATAAGAAGAATGACTGATAATTGAAAAAAGATTTAAAAAATCAATCCGGCTGTAAATTACCCTTCATTTTATTTTTGCTTTTTGACTTTTAGTTTTTGCATTTTGCATTTTGCATTTTGCATTTTGCATTTTGCATTTTGACCTTAGATAGAAATTTCCTCCCTGGTTTTCTCAACCAGCCTGATCTCCCCGATTACCATCTCCTTGTCAACTGCTTTGCACATGTCATAGATGGTAAGCAGGGCAACTGAAACTGCCGTCAGTGCCTCCATTTCGATCCCGGTTTGCCCGGTACACCGGGCCATGCTTTCAACCTGTACGCCGGTGTTATCCATTATGGCTGTGACCCCGATCCTGGTGATGGCCAGCGGGTGACATAGTGGGATGAGGTCGCTGGTGCGTTTCCCGCCCTGGATCCCTGCAATCTCGGCAATTGTAAGCACATCGCCTTTTTTCATCCGGTTGTCCCGGATCAGACCGAGGGTCTCACTGCCCAGGCTGATGTGCCCACAGGCCCTGGCTGTCCGCAACTGGACAGGTTTGCCGCTTACATCAACCATATTGGCCTTGCCCTGCTCATCAACATGTGAAAGACTTTTTCGTTTTGTTCCCGGCATATTACTTGCTATTATTATTTACTGAATCTGACCTGCAAAATATTTTGCTATTGCGCATTTCTCAATTCATTAATTACTCACAATCACATTTATTTTCTTCGGGTGTTGGTGATTGCTTCGCATTTCGCATTTCGCCATTTCCCTTAATTACCCCCCGATATTATTAAACCCCCCGTTATTGCTCATGGTTCCTTTATCAGGTTTGATCCCTGCTGCAATTTCGAGTGCCTGGCGGATGCCAAATTCGCGGATGCTGATCTGGATGTCGTTGAACAGGCATGGGCGAATCATGCCGTTGGCGGTGAGGCGCAGCCGGTTGCATTGCTGACAGTCGCCCCCATGGCCATTCTCCACGATGGTGAAACACCCGTCAGCCAGGCTCATTTCATGGATAAACCTCGCTTCCAGCCCGTTATTTGTGCAAAATCCACGTATTGCCGCGGCATCTGGTTCATCTGAGGAGTTCCGCACCACGCAGTTGATTTTTACCGGTGTCAGGCCAGCCTTTTTGGCGGCTTCAATCCCGTCGAATACCTTTTGAATGTTTCCTCCACGGGTGATCGCCTTGTATTTCTCAGGATCCAGCGTGTCCAGGCTGATGTTGATACGGTGCAGCCCGGCCCTGGCCAGGTCGGAGGCAAATTCGGGCAAAAGTATCCCGTTTGTTGTCAATCCGAAATCCAGGATGCCTTCAATGGCTGCAATTTTTTCCACGAGGGAGACTACACCCTTCCGAACCAGTGGCTCCCCCCCGGTAATTCTAACTTTTGTGATACCAAGCGACACCGCCACCCGGACCACCTCGGTAATCTCCTCCAGGCTCAGTATATCCTGGTGAGTAAGCAGTTTTACCCCTTCGGCCGGCATGCAGTAGGTACAGCGGAGGTTGCAGCGGTCGGTTATTGAGACGCGCAGGTAGGTGATGGGCCGGTTATAGCGGTCGAACATGAACCAGTTCCCCTTTGTTTAGTGAAGTGGTCCCGATCTCGATGATCAGGATCCCGTTTGCTTTTGTGAAGGCATTGATATGTGCGGATCCGTGGTATTCGACGGGAAAAACGGTGCCGTTTTTCATCAAAACCGGGAGCATCGTTTTCCTGTCTGATTTGCGTCGTGAAAAAGCAGTTCCCATCGGGAGAACCAGCTCAGGGGGAGGATCATGGTGGCCCATCATGCCGAGCAGAAGGGGCCTGACCATAATTTCAAACAGGATAAAGGAAGAGACCGGGTTCCCGGGAAGCCCGAAAATATATTTATCTCCTTTCCGTCCGAAAACAGTGGGTTTGCCAGGCTGGATGGCTACTTTTTCAAAGAGAATTTCAACCCCGGCGTCCCGCAGGATCCCGGGAACATGGTCAAATTCGCCCATCGATACGCCGCCGCTCAGCAAAACGACATCATTGTTTGCAAGGGCATAATCGATTATTTTTCGCAGTTCAGGGCCGTTGTCAGGTGCGATTCCAAGGTAGGAGGGATGCGCCGGAACTTCTTTTACCTGCGATTCAAGCTGCCAGCCGTTCGAGTTCCTTATCTGGGCCATCCTGGGAATACATGCCGGTTCAACAAGCTCGTCCCCCGTGGATATGATGCCGACAACGGGCAATTTTGCAACCAATGGGGTTACGGCACCCACACTGGCGAGCACCGCAACATGGGCAGAAGTGATTTTGGTTCCTTTTTCCAGCACCAGATCCCCCGACCGGATATCTTCTCCCCTGAAACAGATGTTTTTTGCTGAGACGAACCTGGTGAATACTACCCTGTTCCCTCCGGCTTCCTCAGAATCCTCAACCATGACAACGCAATCGGCCCCTCCGGGCACCATGGCTCCCGTCATAATTTTAACGCATTCAAAGGGTCCGATACGTTTTGAGGGAATTTTTCCTGCAGGGATTGTCTCAATGACCTGCAGCGCTTCCGTTCGATGGCTATCGTTTGTATTCAACCCGGCATTACCCGGTGATAGATTCAGCTGTAAATCTTCCATTCTGCAAGCATACCCGTCAACCGCCGACTTGTCAAACGGGGGCATGTCCATGTCTGAAAAAATATCTTCAGCAAGAACCCTGCCTGCACATGATGAGAGGGAAACCCGCTCTCCGCCCATTTTAAAGGGCTGTCCAAGGACTGTGTTCATTGCCTCTTCGATGGAAACCATTACGATTTTAGAGTTAATATTTTAGATTTATGATCCACGATTCCGTACCTGTTAATTTTTTCTATTTCGCTGCCTCAATACCTCGCTGCCTGTTATTTCCCAAGCTCCTGTATGAATTTTTCAAACCCCTGCTGTATCTGGCTGTCAACGGTTTTGTGGAAAACATCGAAAGCCCTGACAAGGCGTTTGCCCTCTTCGGTTAGTGCCGTATGCCCGCCTTCACTGCCTCCGCGTTGTTTTTCAAGGAGCGGGAACCCGAAGAATTTTTCAATTTTCTTGAGATTTCCCCAGGTCCTGCGGTAGGTATAACCCAGTTCGTCACAGGCTGCCTTCATTGATCCCTTTTCCTCGATAAGCTTCAGCATCAGCCATTTGCCATCACCCATGATCCCGGTCTCCTGTTCATCCGACATCCATATTTTATAATGCAGTTTTATATCCGATAATTTATTGCTGAATTTTGTTTCCATAACCGCTGATTGTAATGCAAATGTAGGATTAATACCGATATGCTGAAAACGGCCAGTCCCGATTTTTCTGAACCGGCTATTATTGATAACTTTGCCGGGAGTTTTCGCTATCCCGCTTTTTCTTCATTTTGTCTTAAGACTTACAAGGGACAGCGATTTCACCATTTCGCCATTTCACCATTTCGCCATTTATTATGCATAAGCCCAAAAAATCAACATCTATCCTCATCCTTCTTTTTGTCGGTGTCCTGATGGGAGCACTGGATATCTCGATTGTCGGCCCTGCAATTCCCTCCATTGAAAAGGCCCTGCACGTGGAAGCGCGTGACCTGAGCTGGATTTTCTCAATTTACGTGTTGTTTAACCTGGTGGGGATTTCGCTGATGGCCAAAATGTCGGATGCCTATGGCCGGCGATGGATATATATCCTTGCAGTGGCTGTTTTCGGCATCGGGTCGCTGGTCGTATCATTGTCACACGACACCACCATGCTGCTTATCGGCAGGGCAATCCAGGGGTTTGGCTCAAGCGGCATATTCCCCGTTGCTTCAGCCACCATTGGGGATATCTTCCCGGTTGAAAAGCGGGGGAGGGCGCTCGGTTTAATCGGTGCGGTATTCGGCCTGGCCTTTATCATGGGCCCTTTTATCGCCGGGATCATGCTGCTTTACTTTGAATGGAATGCGCTGTTCCTGATTAACCTGCCAATCGCACTGCTGCTGATGTTCTTTGCAGCAAGGTTGCTCCCGTCGGTCAGGCTGGAAAAGAAGACCGACATCGACTGGACCGGGATTGTCATGATGGCCGTGGTGCTTACAAGTTTCACCCTGGCCCTGAACAATATCGATACGCACCATGTTCTTGAAAGCATGGGGGGCTGGAATGTGCTCCCATTCCTGCTGGTTACCCTGTTGCTCACGCCGATCCTGCTGATGTTCGAAGGCCATCAAAAAGAGCCGGTGCTGAATGTGGCCCTTTTCAGGTCGCGCCAGGTGA
>JBAXFZ010000326.1:0-5331 GCA_037139685.1 Bacteroidota bacterium | reverse complement strand
TCCTTTCTTCATCCTGGCTGAGCTGCTTGCCTGTATAAACAATGACCGGTACTTTCAGCTGGGATTCCTTGACAAATTTACAAATTTCCAGGCCGCTTCCCGATTTGAGTCCCAGGTCGATAATCACGGCATCATAGATTCCCTTTTTCAGTTCATCGGTGGCCTCCTGTTCCGATCCGACGCCCTTTACACGAACATCCTCGCTGGAGATGAGTTCTGTAAGGGCTTCTCGGTGGGTGTCGTCGTCTTCGACGATCAACAGGTCTTTTGGATGTTTCTGGCTGAAATTGAGGATTCCCTGGATCGCATTCTGGATCTGTTCCTGGTCGACCGGTTTCTGGAGAAAATCGAGGGCTCCCATGCGCAGGAGCTCGGGGTTCTTCTCATGACCGGAGATTATCTGAACCGGGATGTGACGAAGCTCCTTGAAACTCTTCAGCCTGCGCATAAAGTCAACACCATTCATATCGGGAAGCACCAGGTCGAGTACAATCCCGCTGATCCTGAATTGCTGCGCCATGCGCAATCCCTCTTCAGCCGTGGATGCGTAAAGCACCTTCATTTTCATATTATGGATGACCATCGTCACGATCTCTGCGAATGAGAAATCATCTTCAACGATCAGGATGATCTTGTCACCCGGTAAAAGCTCTTTCCGGTCGTCAGTCAGCGGATTATCTTCACGCTTTTGCGGGAATGGAGCGAGTTCTGTGACGGGTCGCCGGTAGGACTGGGGTTGTTCGTGCTCGAACTGCTCTCCCTCGGCAGGCATCAAAACTTTTGGCAGCAGAATTGAAAATTCGCTGCCCTTTTCGTGTTCGCTTTTAAGGGTAATGGTTCCATGCAGCAACCCGGCAAGCTGTTTTGAAATGGTAAGCCCGAGGCCCGTCCCGCCAAATTCGCGGGAAATCGAAGTGTCAACCTGCTGAAACGCATCAAAAACCATCTTGTGTTTTTCAACCGGTATTCCGATTCCTGTATCAAGGACAGATATCTTCACCGGCCTGTCGGCGATTCCACTCTCCTCTGCCGTGATTGTAACACTTCCGGTTTTCGTGAATTTCAAAGCGTTGGATGTGAAATTGCGCAGGATTTGTGACAGTTTGTCCCGGTCGGTGGTGATGGATGTTTTTAATTTATCCTCCACCTTCAGGACAAGTCCTTTGTTTTTAGCCACCGACGAGAAGTAGTGCTTAAGTTCGTTCAGCAGGTCGCCTGTAGTAACTTCGCCCAGCGACAGTGTCGTTTTGCCGGCCTCGATTTTTGAAAGGTCAAGAATGTCGTTGATCAGGCGGAGCAACTCCTCGCCTGCCGAGTGCACCACCTTCGCCCGTTTGATATCGTCGTTGCTTAGATTCCCGCGTTCATTCTTCTGGATCATCTTAGAAAGCAGGATGATCGAGTTGAGAGGGGTCCTCAGTTCATGCGACATGTTTGCAAGGAAGTCGCTTTTATACTTGTTTGACAGTTCAAGATCCTTTGCCTTCAGGTCCAGTTCCGACTTGGAGGTCCTCAGCTGCTCGTTGCCCTGGCGCAGCTCTTCTGCCTGCTGCATCAGCTGCTGCTGCTGCTCTTCGAGCTGGGCATTTGTCTGCTGCAGCTCTTCCGACTGCTGCTGCAGCTGCTGCTGCTGTTCCTCCAGCTGCGAGTTGGTTTGCTGCAGCTCTTCCGACTGCTGCTGGATCTGCTGCTGCTGTTCCTCCAGCCTTGCATTGGCTTCCTGCACCTGCATGGTCTTTTCCTCGGCTTCGCGCTGGGCGGTTTGGGCTTTATCAAGCAGATCTTCGATCTTTTCCCGTTGAACCGACAGGTAGATGCCCGAGGCAATTATCTGGTTCGATTCATCAAGGAAGGCGGTCTGGATAGACGAAAATGGTGTCAGGGAAGCCAGTTCAATCACCCCCAGGAGTTCATCTTCGTAAACCAGCGGATAGGTGTAGGTGTTTGTCGGCGAGGTTTGAATCGTCCCGGTGCTGATAGGTGCTTCGTTTTTAGGAATGTTTCTTAAAAAGATCGCCTTTTTTTCAAGTGCCACCTGGCCCACAACCCCGTTGCCGTATTCATAAACGTTCGAAAGGTGGTCGCGTTCGGTGAATGCAAATGAACTGACCAGGCGCAGGTTTTTTTTCTCTTCATCGTTCAGGTAGATCACCCCGCGTCCGGCGTCCACATAACGGCTGATAAAACTGACCGAAGTTGAGGTGATCCGGTCAAGCCCCATCTCCCCTGAAAGCTCCAGGCTGAGTTTGTTCAGGCCGTCTTTAAGCCAGTTTTGTTCCCTGTTGTGGCTCTCGTTTTTCTTCAGGTTCAGGCTCATGGTGTTGATCGACTTGGAAACCATGTCGTTTTCACCTTTTACCTCGAGCCGTTTGTCAAAATTACCCTGCGAAATCTCCTCCGTCACTGTTCCAAGGTCGCTCAGGGTGCGTGTCATCTTTGCCAGGGAGTTACCCAGTTGATCATCCTCAGATTGGGGAATGATCTCGACGGAAAAATCGCCGCCGGCAATGTTTTCAGCCTTGTTGGCAACTGCGAGCAGTGTTTCCTGGAGGATCCTGATGGAGTTGAATATCCCTTTTGTTTCGGGGGGGAATTTCAGATTCAGGTTCCCCTCGGTTATTTTCCCGGTCATATCTTTTATCACACCCGGTTCTCCACCGACCACGCTGTAAACAAACCATAAAATCGAAATAAGAACCACAAGTCCGAACAAAAAGAGAACCACGATGAAAAGAATTATAAACAGCTTCAGGGTGGATATCGCCTGGCTGGCCTGTTTCCTGGCAATATCGACATTGGTGTTTTTCTGTAATACAAATTCCTTGAGCAGATCTTCCACTTTTCCCGAAACATCCCTGGTCACCAGGCTTACTTCCTCTTCCACGCGGTTGTTTGCAGCAGTTCCTTTCAGTATGTTTTCATAAGTCCGCGCATACTCTTTGTAAACCAGGCTTTGGTAATCATCAATGGCTTTCTTTACCCGGTCCAGCAATTCTTTTCCAGAGGGATCTTCTACTCTTTTCAGATCCGATATTTTTGCGTTGGCCTCCCTGAAGGAGATAATCAGTTGTTCCTTCAAATCGCGTTTCCCTTCAGCTGATGGGGTAAGTATCATCTCCTGGACCTTTCCGGAAATGGTTTTCTGATCGTTCAGGATATCCCATGCCAGGATGTTTTTGTTAACCTCCCTTTCAAGAATGTTGGTTGACTGGTTATTGATTGTTCCGATGGCCGTGATGCCTTCATAGCAGGCAAAGATCAGTATCAGGATGAAACTTGAGAAAAGTATGGCCAGCAGTGATTTAATGGTGAGTTTCATAGAGTTGCTCTTTTTTACATGGATAGCTTGACTATTGCACCGGCCCGAAAAAGATTTATGTGACCCCTAAAACAATATATACCCAAAACCACACCTCCTGCTGAACAACCGGCAGTATTTCAGGAAGAGGTAATTTCGGCCGTAATGAAAAACGAATGCGAACTGTCTAATAAATCACAAATATAGTAAAAAGATCAAGCAGGAAATCCGGAAAATTGTTAAGGGTCGACCCTTACAATTCAATTTGCACAAAGGGACACCTGTGTTGGAAGACGAACCGTGACAAATAACCCGTCACACCGGCCGTCGCGGTTCACCAGTCCTGGGCACCCGGTTTCTTTCATCAAATGTTATATAAACAGCAGGTAATCAGCTATAAATAATTTAGAATATTTCCAAAAGAATCTTTTCTTAACTTTGTACTGTTAAATTTTTAACAATACAATTCTTCACTATGATAACACTTGGAACACAGGGGGAAAACACATTTCTGGAGGCCGTCAATGCCAAGAGCGGCGCCAATGTCCTGGAATGTTATCAATGCGGCAAGTGTGTGGGCACCTGCCCGGTTTCACAATACATGGATTTTCCACCGCGTGAAATCATGCAGATGATCAAACTGGGACTCAGGAATGAGTGCTATATGGCCAATTCCCACTGGTTTTGCCTCACCTGCTCTGCCTGCTCGGGCCGATGCCCGCGCGAAATCGACATTCCGGCAGTCATGGAAGCCGTGCGTCACCTGGCGATCGAGGAGAACCATGTCAACGATACAAAAAAGGTGAGGGAGATGCGTAAATTCCATGAGATTTTCCTCGACATGATCAAGCGCTACGGGCGTAACTATGAACTGCGGATGATGGCCGAGTTCAATATCCGTACGCGGAACCTGTTCAAGGATATGCACCTGGCGCCCAAAGCCCTGCTTAAAGGGAAAATTCCCCTGGGTGTAAAGCCGCTTAAGAGCGTAAAGGCCATCAAGCGCATGTTTGCAATTGCCGAAAAACTGGAAAAGCAAAAATAATCTGATCTGAAATGAAGAAATTAACCTATTTCCCGGGTTGTTCTGCACATGGTACCAGCGAGGAATTTGACAGTACCCTCAAACTGGTGCTCAAAACCCTGGATGTGGAGCTCGAAGACATTCCCGACTGGAATTGCTGCGGTGCCACCTCCGCCCATGTGATGACCGAAAACCTGGCCTATGCCCTGCCTCTGCGCAACCTGGTGCTGGCCGAAAAACTCTCCAATACCACCATGGGAATCGCGTGTGCCTCATGTTACCAGCGTATGAAGGTAACGAAGGTGCATATGGATGAAAACCCCGAACTGGCCAAACGGATCAATACCACCGTTGTGGAAGAGGGTACATACCAGGGGTCGGTCGACGTGAAATCAATGCTGCAGTATGCTTACGAAGATATCGGACTGGAGGCCATCAAAAGCAAGGTGACCAAACCGCTTACCGGGCTGAAGCTGGCCTGCTATTACGGTTGCCTTCTCACGCGGCCAAAAAACATTACCAAGTTTGATTCGCCAGAGTACCCGGTGTCGATGGACCAGATTTGTGAAGCATTGGGTGCCACCGCCACTGAGTTCGATTACAAAACCGAATGCTGCGGCGCCTCATTCTCCATTTCAAACACCGCGGTTGTTGAAAACCTGAGCGGCCAGATCCTGGCAATGGCAAAGGAGAGCGGCGCCCACGCCATCGTGGTTGCCTGCCCGTTGTGCCAGTCGAACCTGGATATGCGCCAGCCCGATATCGAAAAGAAACAGGGGATCAGGTACGATATCCCGGTCTTTTATTTCACACAACTTATGGCACTGGCTTTCGGATACCCGATTGATCAGCTGAAGTTTCCAAAACACATTGTTCCCGTTGAAGGAGCCCTTGCCAACATCGGGAAGGTTGTTCCTGTAGCTGAGAAAGTTAAAAAACCCATCAAGGCTGTTGAAGCAGAAAGCGAGGTTAAATAATGGCAAGAGTAGGAGTTTTCATCTGTTTTTGC
>JBAXFZ010000325.1:0-5338 GCA_037139685.1 Bacteroidota bacterium | reverse complement strand
ATAAAGGATTCCCTGCAGGCAAAGTTCGCGCGAACCTGTCTTTGCCTGCTGAAACTCAGCCAGGGGAACCGTCATAACGAGAAAACCGTTTTCCGTGTTATCCAGGAAGCGCATCATTTCACGATGAACACAGCCTTGTTCAGCCTTGTAAATCAGGAAAAGTCCGCCCGATTGAAGCAGGATCAACACGATCAAAACCAGGCTGAAGCTCTTTTTTACCACAGGGAAAGTTTTCGGGTGCAAAAGTATTTATTTTTCCGGAGATTCGTAAACTAACAATCCTGCATCATTTAATACCGGCTTAGGGCCGGAACGGCTACTGGAAAAGTCCGCCTTGTCCTCCCGGTATTCATTTTTACAATATCACATTCAGCAATGATGCTGACAGCCGGGCGCAGGCTGATTCTGGCACCTTCCTCCTGCTGCATTAGATGCGGGGAGCAGAAATTCCCGGAATAATCCCGGGCACGTGAACTTTCGTGTTTTACTTTGAAGATTTTCGATTAATTTTACCCGTCGGGTTTTTTAAACACAACCCGGATAAAACAGGAACTTCCAAAAAATCACACATCCTTGAAAAGCCTTGCAGGAACAGGGATCTACGTTGTAATAGTTATTGTAGTCCTGCTTTTCGTTACAAACGGCTGTAAGAAGAAAGACAACACCCAGCCTGACCTGACCGACATTGACGGAAATGTTTACCATGCCGTGAAAATCGGCAACCAGGTATGGATGGCAGAGGACCTGAAAACAACCAGGTACAATGACGGCACGGCAATAACCCTGATATCGGACAGTACAGCGTGGTCCAAAATTGACATCACGAAGACCCCGGGATATTGCTGGTATGACAATAATGCTCCCAGGTACAGAAACACCTACGGGGCTTTATACAACTGGTATGCTTTAAACACCGGCCACCTTGCCCCTTCCGGCTGGCACATCCCATCAGTTGACGAGTGGTCAACGCTCATAACGTACCTGGGGGGTAAAAGTATTGCAGGTGGTAAACTGAAAGAGACGGGCACTTCACATTGGATAAGTCCAAATAAAGGAGCTGACAACAGCAGCGGTTTTACAGCTCTCCCGAATGGGCTGCAGGCCGATATCGGCGGGTTCTACTTTATAGGCGAGTGGGGGAGCTGGTGGACATCAACCGAGGAAAATCCCGCCTGGCGGACCGCGTATTATTTTGAAATAGCTTACAACGAGACAACGGCCTATAAAAGTGCGTCCAATAAGGCTTATGGCACTTGTGTCAGGTGTATCAAGGATTAATGTTTGAAATTTAACTCACAGGTTATGGCATTTAAAAGGAATTTCATCTGGTTTTTGTTGTTCGGGACACTTATCGGGCTTAATGAAACAGTGATCGGCGGCCTGAAAATACCCTGCCATTCGGTGGTATTGAGTTCCATAACCCTGTTGTTGCTGGCAATTGGCCGTTTCAGGTTCCCCGTTAAGGGGAGCACCCTGGTCATAACCGCCATAGCCCTGCTCTTTAAAATGAACAGCATGGGCATCCGCGAATGTACCGCCCCGGCCCTGTTATGCGGCCCGACGGCCCTTGCTATGATCGGGATCACCTTTGAAATTTTCGCCACCCTCTTTATCGGCCGGAAGCAATTCGCTTACCCTGGATATCTCATTACCTGCGCCCTTACCTCCTTAATTGTATTCGGCCTGTTCGCGGTGCTGCAGACTTTCATCCTCCAAATCTGGGATACCGCAAGGTGTGCAAACTATATTCTCGTAAGGGGTCCGTTCACAGCCGCCGCATCGGCAGCCCTGGCATCCATTGCCCTCATCCTGGCGCAGTCCTCTGCCATCTATAATATTCACAGGTTAAATCCCTATTTAAAAAACAGCCTCCTTTTCACCCTCATCATGGCCCTGTGGATTTTCGGCTACTTTGCGGGCTGATTCTGCCCGGGTCCATCCCTCCTTTCATCGTTTGCAAGCGACCGCTTATGTTTTTTAAGGGGGTCTGTATCATCGGGTTCAAAACAACTTCATGAAGTTGCACATCCATTGCCTGTATGTTGCTGACACTGGCTAAACCCTAACAACACTATGAATATTAACATGTTACACGATTAATAATATTGTATTGCATCCTGCTGAAAAATATTCACGCATATATATACTTTTTTACTGCAACATATGTTATTACCTGGCAACTATTACCCTCGACTATTAACCCTGCATATGACATGAAGTTTACTCCCTGCTAAGGTTGGCAGGTCTAAACCTTAACGAAAATTGAAAATGAAAAAAATCATGATCCTTGTGATCTGCCTGGGAATTTCCTTTCAGATCCATGCACAGGATGCCAAACACAAAAGTCAGCCGAACGACACCAGCGAGTTCCACACTATATTTCATAAACTGTCCGGGATATGTAAAATTCCAAGGGGTTATTTTATCGAACTTAACGGCGGGTATTCACACCTGGGCCACAGGAATGTATTTATCCCCGGTATCAGCATGGGTGTCATCCTGAACCATCATTGGACAGCCGGGATGTCGGGCAGCTTTATCAACACGCCTGGTTCAGATGATCATGCTTCCCAAAATGACACGACGGGAAGCCGCAGGTACAGAGGCAGTTCACACGGGGGCTATGGCGGGCTCCTGCTTGAATACACCCTGTTCCCAAAGTCAAAAGTGCACCTCAGTTTTCCGCTGATCCTTGGCGGCGGGTATATTTTTCATTCGACCCGCGGAGTTCCCGGCGACTCGATCGGCGATAACCACGAATGGTCGCATCACAATTTCCATGGCGAACATTTCATGGTCATCGAGCCCGGTGTGAAACTTGAACTTAACCTGCTTAAAAAGGTAAGATTAGGGTTAGGTGTCAGCTACCGGTACTCCCCCGAAAGGGACCGGATGATCACCTCCCCCAACCTCCTTAACCAGCTGACGGCCAAACTAAGCCTGCGTTTAGGCAAATTCTGATCCTGCCGGACCAGCAATGGTTCAAAAATTTTCTTTTAGCAACTACCGTTTCCTGCCTGCAAAATTTACGGCAGGAAACGGTGCATTGTAGAAGCAGGGTTTCCCTTTATTGATGGATGTTTTCAATTCACAACCATTAACAAACTTCCATACCTTTGCTGATGAATTACCCTTCCGTGGCTAAACTCAGATATCCGGGCGAATTCTCCCGCTTCTTTACGATCCTGTTTCTGTCCGTATTTCAGGCCGTAGTTGTCGCACAACCAGATTCAACAGCTGGCCCCGGCCGTGGCCATGGTTATTGTATGGGCATCCAGGCCATGTACCAGAACGGCTACGTTTTTGCCACGAATAAATTCATGAAAGGGGTTAATGCAGAATCAGTTAAGATCAATGCTTTCCAGGCCTTTTCACTGAAGTTCGCCATCCAGACCACCGGGAAGGAACCATGGGAGCAATCGTACAAATATCCGCAGTATGGCATCGGGTTATATGCAGCGGATTTTTTCAGGCATAAGGAAATCGGTGTCCCGTTTGGCCTGTACGGATTTTTCAATGCACCATTTTCGCGGTGGAACCGGCTGGTTTTCAACTATGAACTGGGATTCGGCGCCACCTTCAACTGGAAATCATACAACCCTGTCACCAACCGGTACAATGTTGCCATCGGTGCAGGGGAATCGTTCCTGATCGATGCCGGGTTAAACCTCCAGTACCTGCTGGCCGACAGGATAGAGTTGCAGCTGGGGATCAGCCTTACCCATTTTTCGAATGGTGCACTGAAGGAGCCAAATTTCGGTTTTAATACACTGGCCCCCAAACTGAGCATCAGGTATAATTTCTATGACAGGCCGCATTTTACCCGGCATCAAATCCCTCCCTGTCACAAGCATAATGAATGGATTTTTGCATTCTACGGCGGTGCCAAAAACGTAATTTTTGATACGCTGAACCTTGCCCTGCTCGAAAAATACGAGGGGATCTATTTCCCTGTTTTCGGCATATCCGCAACATTCAACCGCCGGCTGAACTACAAATCAAAAATCGGTATTGGGATGACCATCTCCTACAATGGTGCTGCAAATGCACAGGCTGCAGTCGAACTGGGCGAGCTGGATGCCGACGGCGGCCGCTTCGGCGATAAAATCATGGTGAGCATTTACCCTTCGTACGAACTGGTCATTCACAAAGCTGCCATTCTCATCCAGCCTGCCTTCTACGTTTATCGTAAAAAACTGGTCACACAATCCCCTGTTTTTCACCAGAGGATTGGTTTCAAATATCATCTCACCGATCATCTATTCATGGGAATAACCCTCGTAGCCTATAAATTTCATGTGTCCGATTTTATTGAATGGAGCGCAGGCTGCAATTTAAACATGAAATAGTGCTGCCCCGGCATCATTGCCGGAGATAAATGTTTTTTTTCCTTGCCATGATCAATCAATTGATTATATATACTAATGTTATGGGAATAATATATTTTACCTAGTGATGATTTATTTTATGATTATTATGTATATTAGCCAATCTGAAAATTGTGAAAGTTTTAACAAAATTATTTTGAAAGTTTAAATTCGAAACAAATGAAAAAGCTGACTTTATTTTCCGCCCTGTTATTATTACTGTTTTCTGTTGCTACCTCCTGTAAAAAAGAGACCCCGCAGCCACCTGTGGCCTCCTTTACCTGTGATGTCAATACGGGCAACGCACCAATGACGGTCCGGTTCACATCGACTTCAACCGGCGAAATCAGCTCATATTTCTGGGATTTTGGTGACGGTGAAACCTCATCCCAGCAAAACCCGGTATATGTATATGTAAACGGCGGAACATTTACCGCAACTCTTACTGTGACCGGTCGGGGAGGCACCAACTCATATTCCAGGTACTTCACCGTTATCTCATCTCCTCCCTCCGCCAGTTTTACCACCGACAAGTCATCCGGGTATGCCCCGCTTACAATTTACTTTACATCAACATCATCAGGCAACATCACCTCCTATACATGGAATTTCGGCGACGGCGGGATGTCTTCGAGCGAAGACCCCGTCCATACTTACTATGATGCAGGTACATATACTGCAACCCTTACGGTATCAGGTACCTCCGGGTCCCAGACAGCTTACATCATCATCACTGTGTTCGGCGGGGCCGTAAATACCGATGTCACCTTTAACAACCCGGTTTTTACCGATATCTACGTTACACTGAACGGGAATACACAAACCATATCTCCCGGGGGCTCTGCTACGTTTTACGGTGTGGCGGGTTCTTCGGTCACTTACCATGCCGTTACCAATGGCGCAACGACTTCGGGCACCCAGGTCGGGGAACAGCTGGTCTGGGATCATACACTGACCCTCTCGGGCGGCAC
>JBAXFZ010000324.1:0-5345 GCA_037139685.1 Bacteroidota bacterium | reverse complement strand
CCCAAAAACCCGTTTCCAATGTAAATGTCAGGGTCTACGGCACAAATTCCGGGACCTTTACCGGCCAGGATGGCCGGTTTAAGCTGGCCCTGAAAAAAATCCCGGCTTCCATTTCGCTCTCCTGTGTCGGTTATGAGACTGTTTATATCGACTTCGTCAAAATGCCGTCAAAACCGCTGGCGCTGATCCTGCGGCAAAATACAGTCACACTGAAGGAGGTTGACATTTCGGCAAGGCAGTACAGGTATGTTTACAGGGATCCCGAATTTTCGGTGCTGGATTATGAGATCATGGACGACAACCTGCTGCTGCTTGTTTTTCGCAACCAGCTGAAGCGGTCGGAGCTCATCCTGCTTACCCTTTCTGGTGATACCTTGAATGTTATCAGTGTCCCTGAACAAAAGCCAAAATGTTTTTTTAAGGATTTCCTGGGGTATGTCCATTACATTTCAAACAAGGGAAATGCATACCAGTGCTACTATAATGATGCAGTGAACCACCTGGGCTTCATTTATAAAACCACCTATGATTCACTGGTCAGGATGGTCAGTCCTTTCCTGTTTTCAACCGGGGAGCGGTTTTATTTCCAGGAATACACCCCTGACGGTTTCGGAACGAATATTGGTTATTATGACCGGGAGCATCATAAGGAATACATCCGCCGGTATACGGGAGAGGTCAAACGTGAAAACTACATGAACGACATGAAATTCTACCAGCGCTGCAATGAGAACCTGGAAAAGGTCACATCGAATATAAGGGGCTCCGAAAATCTTCACAAGCCTTTTTTTGACGAATTTGACCTGCGGGCACACAGGCAGTTCAACTATTCCAGGATAAACGCACCCCTGGTAAAACTGGGGCAGACAAACATGGCCGTTTTTAATTTTTCGGAGAACCAGATAGAGCTGATGAACCAGGATGGCAAACTGTATAAAACCGTTCCCATCACTTTCCATCTGGAGAAGGATGACAACCTGGTTGCCTCCCTGGTCGGGGTGATCGGGGCCTCCGATGGCTGGAAATGGGGAGGACGGATACTGGTGGATGAATATTACCGGAACGCATACACAACATTTCGCAGAAACGGGATGGTCCGGCTCAGGAAAATCGACCTTGAAAAAGGAATCCTGACGAGTTCAGTTGACCTGCCATTCATTTTCCCCGAAAAAATCCGGGTTTTCAAAGGGGATGCCTACTTTCTTGTCAAGCGGGACAATACCAGTGACAACTGGAAGCTGGTGAAATGTAAACTATAATGAGTCGTTCTTTTTCTGGTCCCGTAAATCCCAAAAGTACGGCTTCATCAGTTTTGCATCTCCCGCCTATTCATTATCATAACCAACCTTCCCTTGCAAATGCATGCCGCCGGTGCCGGGCTGGTTACGAACATTATTAATTGATTGGCTTACATCTTTTTCTTTTTCAATTCTTTCAATATCTTTTTTTCTTCTCCCTCGAGTTTTCTCTGCACTTTTTTAACATCTTCGGCAGGATGCAAATTCCCAGGTCTTACATCACGTTCAATCAGCATCTTACGAACAACACGATTGTTTTCAACATGTTCATTGGTTATCTGAATTTGACCTTTAATTCTTTTTCCACAACATTGTGACTGGTAAGTTCAGTGGCGAAATCTTTGGCTTTTATTGTAAGTGCCGGAAGAAAGTCGGCAAGCGGGCGATTTACAGGCAGGTCCGGTTTATGTTTCAAATCGTTTGTCGAAAAACCACCGAATATTGCCTGATCACCTTTACTTCGGATGATAGCGAACCCCTCATCATCAATGCCGCGTTCATAAATGATTCCTGAAAGTTTTTTCCCGGATTTTGAAAGTTTTTCACGGGCATTCACACGTGCAACATCAAGGAGACGCTTTTCGATGATCTCCTGTTTGCGCGTTTGAACTGCAAAATAAGTCTGAGCAAATGCAATTTCGTTCTTCGAAGCATCTCCGTTTTGAGCGATTAAATAACATGCGTACCGTGTTAATGCAAAATCAACTACCTCTCTTTGAGCGCCTTTGGCCAGATGGATCATTTTCCCGGATTCGGCAAAATGATCGGTAACAGTTGTTCAGGTATTTTCGCATGCCAATTTGGCTTTTTCAATGACTTTGAGGAAGTTATCCCATTTGCTATAACCTAATATTTCCTGCAGCTCCCTGGTGCTCCAACATTCAATGCCCTGGTATGAATAACAGGCATCTTCAAATTTATCAAGTAGTTAAGCTATTAGTTCCTTTTTCATCAGATTTCTCTTTTTAACCTGCTGCTAACTTTCCCCAATGATTTTTTTTGGGTGATTGACCAAATACCCAATATAGGCAGTAATTAAGTCACTTTCATAAGACATTAACACCCGGAAGTGATTTTGCAGCTTTAGGAAACAGCATAACTAACCATCCTGAGGCGGCTGACGAATCGCGCCTGGAACCGGCAGGGTCGCCTTTACCCGCTGCATGATTTATAAAGGATGGTTGAGGCCGGTCTGAAAATGGTCCCAGTACCGCCATTATTCCCGTATATTTATCTTTTTACATATGATCCAGGCATTAAATAATGACAATAAAGACTTACTTTTGCACCACTAAAAAAAAGATATGGCTATTGAAATTTATTACACCGGGAATAAAAAGGTAAATGCCGATATTGACGGGTTTAGCGTGGCAACCGACCAGCCGGTTCAATCAGGCGGCGAGGCCTCCGCGCCCACGCCGTTCAGCCTGTTCCTGGCTTCCCTCGGAACCTGTGCGGGCATTTATGTCAAGGGCTTCTGCGACCAGCGCGGGATCGATACCACCCGGGTACACCTTACCATGGATTACCGGTACGACCAGGTTCAGAAGACCATCGCGAAATTCATTTTCACCATTCATGTGCCTGCCGATTTCCCGGAACAATATGAAGCCGCCGTTATTAAAACAGCCTCACTGTGTGCCGTAAAGCGCCACCTGAACCCGGCCATCGAAAGTGAGGTGATCATTAGCAGGTCCTGAAGGGACAATTTGCAGCCTCTCTTCACCAACTCGAAAATTCAATCACAACCCATATGAAAAAAAAACCATCAGGATTCAACTCCAATCTCGTACACGGCGCCGGCGCCAAAGACCCGCTGGGCAGCGTGATCACCCCAATCTACCAGACTTCCACATTTGCCTTCAGGAGTGCTGATCATGGTGCAGCCTGCTTTGCAGGTGAAAGCGACGGTTACATATACACACGTATAGGAAATCCGACAGTACGCGACCTTGAAAAGACCATCGCATCAATTGAACATGGATTTGACGGCATCGGGTGTTCGTCGGGAATGGGTGCAGTAAGCACGGTTTACATGGCCTACCTCGGTGCAGGCAAGCATATCGTCAGCCACAACGCCGTCTATGGCCCGGCAAGAGGCATCATCGAAGGTATATTTAAAAAATTCGGTGTTGAATCGACCTATATCGATACCACCGATATTGAACAGGTACGGGCTGCCATCAGGCCGAACACTGCACTGATTTACCTGGAAACCCCGGCAAACCCGACCATCGGGATCTCCGATATTCCTGCCATCTGTGAAATCGCGCACCAGCACAACATCCCGGTATGTGTCGACAACACCTTTTGCAGTCCCTACCTGCAGAACCCGCTGGATATGGGAGCCGACATCGTGCTCCATTCACTCACCAAATTTCTGAATGGTCATGCCGACATTGTAGGCGGCATAATTGTTACGAAAACCGAGGCAGAATACAAAAAAGTGCGCCCGGTCATGGTGTCGATGGGATGCAACATGGATCCCCACCAGGCTTTCCTGACAAGGAGAGGTTTGAAAACAATGGGCATCCGCATCGACCGTGCACAGGAAAACGCCATGAAAGTCGCGGCCTACCTCGAATCGCATCCCAAGGTTGAATGGATCATCTATCCCGGGCTGGTTTCGCATCCCCAGTATGAACTTGGCCGCAAGCTGATGAGAGGGCCCGGAGCCATGATGAGCTTCGGCTTGAAAGGCGGGCTGGTTGCAGGCAAGAAACTGATGGACAGCGTGGATCTCTGCGTTCTGGCTGTTTCTCTCGGGGGAATTGAAACACTCATCCAGCATCCTGCTTCGATGACCCACAGCAAGTTATCGGCTGCCGCGAAAAAGGAGGGGGGAATCAGCGACGAACTTGTTAGGCTCTCGATTGGCATTGAAGAGGTTGATGATATTATTGCCGACCTGGCACAGGCGCTGGAGCAGGTTTAACAGCCATTTGCGGCATTTGAACCGCACTGACACACCGCGGAAAGTTTGCCACGTGTGCCTGTCCCGGAGTCATTTATGAATACGAAGAGGTTGTCCCGGAAGTTAGGGAGAACCTCTTTTTTTCAGCATTCAACCCGTCCATGTTGGGACCCGATTACTACGGATCAATCGGAATTGTAAGGGAAGATAGCTATGCAAAAGTCACATTTCAGATATCAGATTTCACATTTATTCCCCCCCCAATTTTGATTCTCATCTTTGATTTTATCGCATTGAACAATCTCGCCAGTTCTTCAACTTCCGTATAGATTTCCTTCGTTTTGGCAATATCCAGCAAGTCGATACGAATCAGGTAATCCATCCAAAACAGGGTTTCGTCACACTCCTCTGCGACAATGCATATCTTGGAATAAAACTCTGCATCAGAGCGTGCACGGTTTGCTGCCCGAAAATTTGCAGCTACTGATGATGAACTCCGAATGATTTGATTCACGCCTGGACGGATGATCCAGGAAACCTTTTTATCTTTCAATAGCCAAAAAAGAGCTGCTGCCATCTGAATGGTTCTTTAAAGCAATTGGTCGTTAAATGTTGCTTTGTCCTGATTTTCCATCGTGTCCACACTAATTGATGGTTAATCAGGGTTGTACCATAAAAGCGAAGGGTGTGTTGATAAGTTGTTTGATTGTGAAATCCGAAATTCCTCTCCCCGGGAATCCCTCTTGATCCATTACTAACGGGCTGTGAGGTTTATTTTGTAAAACTGGATGAATCGACAGGACCTTCAATGCCATTCAACGCCATTGCCAGGGTTGTAAACTGGCTGCAGAAATACATATCAAATACGTAATTTTATATTAATTTCCGGGTATGGTGCCCCCCTGTTCATGATTATTTCTGTACCTTTACCCGTCGTTAAACGCTGTATAAAAACAGGATTAAACAGCCAGTTTCGGGTGCCGGTTTTCAAATTCGGATGTGACATGAATTTATTAAAAGCCAGGGTTCTTCTTATAGTTTTTTTTCTGTTTGCTTATCTCTTTATCCCGTCAGTGATGGCCCAGCGCGTCGCGGTGGTGCTTTCAGGGGGGGGGGCGAAGGGGAGTGCCCAT
>JBAXFZ010000323.1:0-5357 GCA_037139685.1 Bacteroidota bacterium | reverse complement strand
CATCGAAGACCATTGTTTTCTCGGCTCCCGTTCCATCGTGGTGGAGGGGGTCAGGGTTGGCCGGGAGGCTGTGCTGGGAGCCAACGTCGTGCTTACGGCATCAACCCGGATCGTGGATGTTTCAGGAGAAAAACCTGTTGAGTTCCGGGGCTATGTCCCTGAAAGATCGGTGGTCATTCCCGGAACGCTCCCCAAGGCTTTCCCGGCAGGGATTTACCAGGTCCCCTGCGCGCTTATCATCGGGAAGCGGAAGCCCTCAACCGACCTGAAAACCTCCCTGAACCAGGCATTGAGGGAATTTGAAGTGGCCGTATAGATGGAAAATATTCTCGTAATCCAGACCGCATCCATCGGCGATGTTATCCTCGCCACTCCCGTTTTGGAAAAGCTGCACCGGTTTTTCCCCGGAAGCCGGATCGACCTCCTGGTCAAAAAGGGGAATGAGGGATTGTTTACCGGTCACCCGTTCCTCCATGAAGTTCTGGTGTGGGACAAACGTTCACGGTCAACCCGGAACTTTATCAAAATGATGATGCGGGTCAGGAAAAGGAAATACAGCCTGGTGGTTAACCTTCAGCGCTTTTTCAAAACCGGGATCCTTACAGCCCTTTCGGGTGCCGCCACTACAATTGGTTTTGACAAAAACCCGGTATCGTTTCTCTTTACAACAAAAGTAATCCACAAACTTGACGGGGTGCACGAAGTCGACCGGAATCTCTCCCTGGTGGCAGCAATCACCGGCGAGGGGCGGCCCATGCCGCGGCTTTACCCTTCAACATCCGACACAGAGCGCACCTCTTTCCTGAAAAGGAGCCCGTATTACACCATGTCGCCGGCATCACTCTGGTTTACTAAACAGTATCCTCCCGAAAAATGGATTGAACTGGTGAAACAGGTTCCCCAGAATGTTTTGGTTTACCTGCTGGGAGCAGGAAACGATCAGCCGCTTTGTGACGATATCGTGAAGAAGTCGGGACACCCGGGGGTGATCAGCCTTGCCGGTAAACTGACTTTTCTTGAATCGGCAGCCCTTATGAGTGATGCAAGGATGAATTTCACAAACGATTCGGCCCCCATGCATCTTGCCTCGGCCGTTAATGCGCCGGTAACTGCCATCTATTGCTCGACTGTTCCAGGTTTTGGTTTCGGTCCGCTTTCGGTTGATTCGGTGGTGGTCGAGGTTGAGAAACCATTGCCGTGCCGCCCCTGCGGATTGCACGGCTACAGGAGCTGCCCCGAAAAACATTTCATGTGTGCCTGGAATATCGGTACCGGCCAACTGACATCACGGTTTTAACAAGAATAACTCAACTGTTTTCCATAAAAAAAACCTATACAATTTGTATGCGACTTTGTCGTTACATATTCCAAACTGTTAAAACAAACCAGAGAGCAAATTTTTATCCGGGGATAAGGGTCATTTTATGGTCAAGATCCTCCTTTGAATATTTGTTTTTACCTGAAGGAACCCGGGTAATATAAATTTGACGGCCCCTCTTTCCGCACCCCGCTTCCGGGCATACACGTTTATACTCATTTTGAACTGATTTTAAATTTAACCCGAAATAGTGTCCATGTTATCGTTCGACCAGCAAATCGACAAATGTGTCGAGATTTTAAAAAAGGGGGGAACCCTCCTCTACCCCACCGATACCATATGGGGGATCGGGTGCGATGCCACGAACCCCGAAGCCGTTGAGAAAATTTACAAGCTCAAGAAACGTTCAGAAAATAAAAGCATGATCATCCTGCTTGACAAAGCTGAAAAAATTCAGGACTATGTTACGGTTATGCCTGAAATCGCCTGGGATCTTATTGACTTCGCCGAAACTCCGCTGACAATCATCTATCCGGACGCGAGGAAACTGGCCTCCAATGTAATTGCCGAAGACCATACCATAGCGATCAGGGTAGTTAAACACGACTTCTGCAGCAGGCTGATCTATCGCTTCGGCAAACCGCTCGTATCAACTTCAGCCAACATCTCCGGCCAGACTCCCCCGTCATCCTATAATAACATAGCCCGGGAGATAATTGACGGCGTTGATTTCGCTGTTGACCCGACACTGGGTGCACAGGGCAATTTCAGACCATCGCAGATCATCAAACTCGAGGTAAACGGAGAATTCCGGATCATCCGAAAATAATCGTATAACTTTTTTTCCACCTATGAAGTCTCTCCTTTCCCTTCTCTTAACAGTTTTTGTCTTTTCAACCGGGTTACATGGAATTTCGGCCACCATCGAAAACCCGGCACGCACCTCCGTCAGCGGAAAAATTACCGATAAGCGAAGCGGGGAGGCCCTCCTGGGCGCGACCGTATTTGTCAGGGAGCTGAAAACCGGCGCTGTTACCGATTTATACGGCAACTACTCCATCACCCTGGTACCCGGCTCCTATTCACTCGTTTATTCCTATGTCGGGTATAAAACAATTGTTAAACCCGTTGTACTGGAATCGAAGAAAAACCTGATCATCAACCTGGAACTTGAACAGATCCTGCGCGATCTGAAGGAGGTGGAGATAACCAGCGAAAAAAACGACAAGAATGTTGTCAAACCTGAAATGAGCACATTCAGGATGGATATCAAGACCATTCAGCGGATTCCCGCCCTGTTCGGGGAGGTCGACGTCATCAAGGCCATCCAGATGCTGCCGGGGGTTCAGTCGGTCGGCGAGGGCTCGAGCGGATTCAGCGTGCGCGGGGGGGCCTCGGACCAGAACCTGATCCTGCTTGACGAGGCAACTGTTTACAATGCATCGCACCTGATGGGTTTTTTCTCGGTGTTCAACAACGACGCCATCAAGGATGTGAAATTATACAAGGGAGACATCCCCGCGAATTACGGGGGAAGGCTTTCATCCGTACTCGATGTGCGTATGAACGACGGGAATTCTAAAAAATTCGAAGTGAACGGCGGCATCGGGCTTATCTCCAGCCGGCTGACGGTAGAAGGTCCCATTCTGAAGGACCGCTGTTCCTTTGTTGTTTCAGGGCGCCGCACCTATGCTGATATTTTCCTGCCGCTCTCATCCAACAAAAACCTCCAGGGAGACAAGCTCTATTTTTACGACCTGAATGCCAAGATCAACTATAAAATTGATGACAACAACCAGGTTTTTTTATCCGGTTATTTTGGCCGCGACATTTTCAAGAACGGGTTCGCCGGGATGAAATGGGGCAATGAAACGGCCACAGCGCGCTGGAACCACATGTTCACCAGGCAGCTCTTCTCAAATTTCTCGCTGATTTACAGCAACTACCTCTACAACCTGGGTACCCCGACAGGAACCGCCACCTCCTTCGAATGGAATTCGAACCTGCGCGATCTCGGTCTGAAAGCCGATTTCAGCTATTACCTCAACCCGAAAAACACGATAAAGTTTGGCTTTTCGGAGATATACCACATGTTCAGCCCTGGCGAGGCCAAGGGCATCGGTGACCAGTCGGCCTTTAAAACAGTGAAGGTTCCGAACAACTATGGCTTTGAAACGGGAATCTATGGGAGCAACGAGCAGAAGATGGGAGATCACCTTACCGTCAAATACGGGCTGAGGCTCTCGATGTTCCAGAATACCGGCCCGGGGACAATATTCAGTTACGATACCGCCTACAAGGCTATTGATTCGACCGTATACAAATCGGGCGCCCTCTACCACACCTATGCCGGGCTTGAACCCAGGCTGGGGTTGCTCTACGATTTCGACAGCAGGCAATCGGTAAAGGCCAGTTATGCGCGCACATACCAGTACCTGCAGCTGGCGCAGAACTCGACGGTTGGAACCCCGCTTGATGTCTGGTTCCCGGCAAGTCCGAATATCAAACCGCAAATCGGCGACCAGGTTGCTGTAGGGTACTTCAGGAATTTCCGCAGGAATACAATTGAAACCTCCGTCGAAACCTATTACAAATGGATGCAGCATGTGGTTGATTTCAAGGATTTCGCCCAACTGCTGCTCAACAACAAACTGGAGGGTGAGATTCGCACAGGAAGGGCCTGGTCGTACGGGGTGGAATGCCTGGTAAGGCTGAACGAGCCAAAATTCAATGGCTGGGTCAGTTATACCTGGTCACGCACCTTCCGGCAAATTTCGGGCATCAACAGCGGCAACGCCTATCCGGCCCCATACGACAAACCCCACAACATTTCAGTGGTTTTGAATTATGTCATCAGCAAAAGGGTTACCCTTTCGGCAAACTGGGTATATGCCACCGGTGCACCTGTTACATTTCCTACGGGCCGCGCGGAGATCGGCGGCAAGATCGTACCGATATACTCCGACAGGAACCAGTACCGTTATCCCGATTATCATCGCCTGGATCTCGCTCTTACACTCTACAGTAAGGAAAGAGCAGGACGGTGGTACAACTGGGATCTGAATTTTTCAGTTTACAACGCTTACGCCCGACACAATACCTGGTCCATCAATTTCACCCAGGACAATATCGATCCGAATACCACCTATGCCGAGCGGGTTTATCTCTTCGGGATCATCCCTTCAATCACCTTTAACTTCCATATCAACAATGAATAGGAGAATCGCATATATCGTGCTGGCATCCCTGCTGGCTGCATCCTGTACCGAAAAAATAAACCTGCCGCTCGACAGCACCTACACCCGCGTGGTGGTGGACGGGAATATCCAGGCCGATACAGGCACCTATTCCGTAGCGCTCACAACATCGGCCGATTATTTCTCAAATGTCCCGGTTCCCCGGATCGTGAATGCAGCGGTAACGATCACCGACGGGGCGAATACCGTCAACCTGCATGAGTCGCAACCGGGCATTTCAGGCATCTACCAGACTGATCATGGTTTCAGGGGGGAGATCGGAAAGACTTACACCCTTCATGTTTCGCTTGAAAAGGCCATTGCCGGTGTCACTGCCGTTGAGGCCTCCTCTGCGCTCCTGCCTGTCGCCCATATCGATTCCATTGCCGCCTATTTTGACGGCACCATAGGCAAAAGCGGGATCTGGTTTATTAAATTATGGGCACAGGACCCTCCAAACGTCAACAACTATTACATGTTCAACTTATACCGCAACGGCATCCTGCTGACCGACACCATCACCAAAAAGGGTATCTCGAGCGACAAATTTTTCAACGGCAGCTATATCAATGGCGTGCCGGTCATGCGAATCAACAATTCACACAAGTGGGAAACGATCTCTCCCGGAGATACCATCACCCTGCAGATGTCCGGAATTACGAAAGAATATTTCGACTTTGTCGAGGAGCTGGACCGGTCGGGATTCAGCATCCCGCTGTTCACAGGCCCGCCGGCCAACATCAGGGGGACGAGAAAAAGATACCCGGCATATCCGCGATCACTCACAACGACATCTCCGGGAA
>JBAXFZ010000322.1:0-5385 GCA_037139685.1 Bacteroidota bacterium | reverse complement strand
CCCCTGGCGGTACCCTTTATTCCCTGCGGCGATCTGGCAGGTACCGGTCTTTCCCGCGATCCTATAATTGGGCGATTTGATGGATGCCCCGGTTCCTTCAGTTACTACTCCTTCAAGCATGGTCTTTGCTTTCACGATCGTTGCCGGTGAAACGATGCGAGGATTGATCACCACCGGGTTAAACCGTTGAACCAGCTGGCCGTTCCTGCGGATTTCACGAACGAACAGTGGTTTAACCATTACCCCGTTGTTTGCCACTGCATTGTAAAGCGCAAGCAGGTGGATGGGTGCCAGGGATATCTCATAGCCAATCGACATCCATGGCAATGAAAGCGCCGACCAGTATTTGCTTTTGGTGGTTTTGATATAAGGTTTGCCCTCCCCTGCGATCTGGAGCCCGAGCGGGCGGTTGATCCCGATCCTGTAGAGCCCGTCGATATAACGTTGGGGGGCGTCGGCATATGCGGCATAGATCATTTTGGAGGTGCCGACATTGGATGATTTTTCAAAAACCTGGAGGGCCGAAATAACCCCGAGCCCGTGATGTGAATCCTCCATTTTGCGACCGTAAAATGTGGTGATACCGCCCGAACAGTTGACGGGTGTGTTAAGGTCGACCCGGTTGTCGTCAAGTGCCACAAGGAAAGATGCTAATTTGAAGGTTGACCCGGTTTCCTGGCTTTCGCCGATGGCATAGTTGAAAATCTCTTCATAGGTCCCCCTCCTGGTGCGGCCAAGGTTGGCCATCGCCTTCAGGTAACCTGTTTTTACCTCCATCAGGATCACGCAGCCGTGATCGGCGCTGTCTGCGATAAGCTCTTTCCTGAGCGACGATTCGGCCAGGTCCTGCAGGTTGACATCAAGGGTTGTGATGATGTCGTCGCCGTTCTGTGGCTCAACAGTGCTTTCAGGATCCACGGGCAGCCAGGCCTGGCCCCCGATGCGGCGCATCGTACGCTGGCCATTGACACCCTGCATGTTTTTCGTAAAAGATCCCTCCAAACCGACGAACACCTTTTTGTCTCCTTCACCGCTTTCATAACCGATGATCCTCCTGGCCAGCGACTTGTATGGGAGTTCCCTCTGGTACTGGGCTATCACGATCAGCCCGCCTTTGAATTTTCCCCGTTTGAAAATCGGGAACTGCCTCATTTTATTCAGCTGCGGATAGGTAACGTCCCGCTGTATCAGCAGATAACGGTTCTCATTTCGCCTGCCCTCCCAAAGCATATCCTTATACGCAGAGGGGGAACGGTCGTTGAATAATTTTGAAAGACAGACAGACAGAGAATCAACATTTCTTGAGAACACCTCATCAGTGATTGAGTCGGTTACGATATCCATACGCACCTCGAAATTCGGGATGGAGACTGCCAGCAGGCTGCCGTCATCCGCAATGATGTTCCCCCTGATCGCCTCCAGCTCGAAAGTATGGATCTCCTGTTTTTTAGCCATCTCAAGAAACTGTTTCTTCTCGAACTGCTGGATCATCACCACACGGGCAATGATGAACATGCCGAAAAGCAGTACAACGAGGTATACCATATAAACACGGATCAGTATGTCTTTCTTGACGTCTTTCATCCTGTTACTTGCTCCTTGCTTTTAAACTTTCTCCGGAATAGAGGATCTTATAGGGAGGCATGGTGGTCTCCTTCAATCCGTTTATAAGGGCACGTTTCGATATTTCCGACTGGCGTCCCTGGAACATCAGGATCGATTTTGTCGTAATATACTGGAAGCGCAGCTCCTTTAAATCGTTCTTTGTACGTTCGATGTTCTTGAATTTCTTTTCGGTATAGTAGGTGTTCCCGATATAGATCATCGCCAGCAGGCCGAGATAGAGAATATAGACGAGATTCCCGGTTACCCATTCCTTCGACAGGTAATCGCCGCCCAGGAAGTCCTGAACGGCTCTGCGTCCCTTGTTTGCCTTTTTTACCGGTTTTACCGGCTCTTCTGAAGCAATACCAGCCTCCCTCACCTCATCCGGCGAATTGATTCCGGCTTCAGGCGATCCCCCGTTTTGTCCCCGGGGCTCCTCGGTGTATTTCAGGTTCTCCTTCAAGGTTATATTTTTTCGGCTACCCGCATTTTAGCACTGCGGGCACGGCTGTTTTCTTCAACTTCTCCTGCTGCCGGAACAACAGCTTTACGGGTAATCATTTTAAATGGTGTGAGTACGTTTCCATAAAAATCCTTTTCAATCGCACCTTCAAAATTGCCTGCCCTGAAATAATTTTTTACCAGTTTATCTTCAAGCGAATGGTAGGAGATCACCACCAGACGGCCGCCCGGTTTCAGTGCGTTGGTCGCCTGCTTCAGGAATTCCCTCAGCGCATCCATCTCCTGGTTTACCTCTATTCGCAGCGCCTGGAACAACTGTGCCTGGTATTTGAACTCTTTTCCGCGTTCGGCGCAGGTATTTGCAATCTCCTTGAGAGAGGCGGTCGTTTCGATTGCTTTTATCTTCCGGGCTTCGACGATCCGGGCTGCCAGTTTGCGCGCATTCCTGATCTCGCCATAAGCATAGAACAGGTCACGCAGGTTTTCTTCACTGTAATGGTTCACTACATCTTTTGCCGTTTGCTTCTTCTTCTGGTCCATCCGCATATCCAGGATACCGTCGAAACGGGTCGAAAAACCGCGGTCGGGTTGATCGATCTGGTGGGAGGAGATTCCCAGGTCGGCCAGGATTCCATCTACTTCTGAGAGGTTGTGCAGTTTCAGGAAATTGCGCAGAAAGCGGAAATTGCTGTTCACCATGATCAGGCGGGGATCGTCGATCCGGTTGCTGATAGCCTCTTCATCCTGGTCGAATGCCACAAGTTTGCCCTGCCCCAGCTTTTCCAGGATTGCCTTTGCATGTCCGCCCCCGCCATAGGTAGCGTCCACATAGATACCGCCCTGCACTATTTCAAGGGCTTCAATGCTTTCACGCAAAAGGACACTCTTATGATATATCATGGACGATGCTGGTTTATTCCTGTTTTCCCATTACCTTCTCTGCCAGCCTGGCATATTCATCCGGCCCCATCGACATCATCTTCCGGTATGTCGCCTTATCCCACAATTCAATGCGGTTTGCGTAGGCGAATAAAATCACCTCTTTGTCGATGGAAGCATGCGGGACCAGAATTTTCGGGATCAGAAACCTGTTCTGGCCGTCGAGGACTACCTCGGTGGCTCCATTGTGGAATTCACGCATAAACCTGCGGTTCTCCTCAACGAACTTGTTGAGTTTATTGACATCTGTGCTGATTTCGTTCCACACATCCATGGGATGGATCACCAGGCAACCTTCAAAACCACGGTTAACGACAAACTTATCCTGGTACTCCGCAGCGAGCTGTTTTTTCAGCCCGGAGGGGAAGATGATGCGGCCTTTCTCGTCCAGCCTGCATTCATATTCACCGATCAAATTCGTTGTAGCCAATTGCCTTTGTTTGAGACGGCTAATATAGACAAAAAAACTCCACTTTACTCCACTTTACTCCACTGTTAATAACTTTTTTTAGTAAAGTGACCGGATGCGGTGGTGAAAGAGGTTGAAAATGAAGAAAAATCCGTACTCCCGGTAGAGGGATCCGGCTTCGGGGCAGCCATTGAGAAAGTGGAAAACTTGTTAATCGGACAGGGAGGCAGGTCCCGTGTTAATTCGGGGGGGGGAATCCGTGTGAAACCATCAGTTTCCCCGTTGCATTACCGGTACGGATGAGATAAATTCCATCGGGGAGAAGGGTGGTTGAGAGGGTGATCTTCCCCGTGAAGGGAAGGTCAAACAATTTTTGTCCAAAAAGGTTATAGAGAAGGATACGGGAGAAGGAAGCCGTGCAGGAAGTGTTTTGCTGATCCGGATGTTCAGAGGAGTGCGTTGGGCGATATTCAACGGTGGCACTTTGATCTGAAGGATTCGGGCTGACAATGAGCACATGCCCTGGTTGTTCGGTCAGAAGCCCGATTCCGGGTATGATCCCGGCAGGGGTTCGTTTAGTGATGTAGTTGAGCCCCCCGGAGAAATTTCCAGTGATCATGTCAAAATCAAGGGCATCTGAGAGGTGGCCGATAGTGGGGGAGGTTTGCCATCCAAAGAGCGTATCCGCGGCAGAAGAGGAGAGCCATTGGTACAATCCGGCAGTTTCGGTGAATTTTCCGTTGAGGTGGTGATCAATGTTGATGAAAAGATGAATTCTGCCTTCATCAGAACCCGTAACCAGGATGGTCGTTCCATCGGGCTGCCTCGTGAAACAGGGTGTACTGAAACCGTTGTAGGAAAGATTGTAATTTGTTACATTGATCTTACCAAGGCTGTCGCTGGCCAGGTGAAATGCCGGATTCTGAAGGGAGCCTGTATTGGAGTACCAGTTCAGGTTGCCGTTTTGTTCGCCGATGATCAGGTCGGGCTTATTGTCCTTGTCAAGGTCGAATAGCTGGGGAGCACTGTAATCACCCACATCGATGCCCTGGTAATTGGTCACCGGAGGGCCGAAGACGGGGATGGAGTTGCTGCTTCCTGAATTTGGAAAAAAGATCAGGGTCCCATCCGAATTTCCTATCAGGAGATCGGGCAGGCCGTCCCCGTTGAGATCCCCAAAAGAAGGAAATGCTCCGCGAAGGTGGAGAGCTGAAATGCCGGCAAGGTCATCAGTTACGTATGTAAATATTGGGGCTGCAGCTGTTCCGGTGTTTCTGAAATAGGCTATTTTTGATGTATATACCGAGTGGAGAACCGCCTGGTAGTAATAGGAGGAATCGTAATAGCCGTCATTTCCCACAAAAAGATCCTGCAATCCATCCCCGTCAAAATCAAAAAGAACAGGATGGGAGGCTGATCCGAAGTCCAGCATTTCGTCGCGGAACAGGCGGTCGGACTGGTACTCAAAACGGGGATGGGAGACCGAGCCGGTATTTTTATAATACCATACACAATTGAAGTTGTCGGCGGTAAACAGGTTCGGGTCGAAGGGAGAAGCCACGATATCCTTGAGCCCGTCATTGTCAAGGTCAATGAAAGAAAGCGATGGAAAGGAAAATAAATGGACTGCACTGGTCCCCGAAGGAAAAACGGTATCCTGTGAAACCATATACGCAGAATCGCGGGAGCCTCCGTTTGTCAGCGCTATGACCCCGGGATAATCGACATCGCCCACGATGAGATCCTGCAACCCATCCCCGTTGAGATCGGTTGCCAGGAGTGTAGATCCGGTATGACGCGTCCTGTTTGGTCCGCTTCGCCGACCGATATTCGTTAATTGGGAATCAGAATAGGGGCACGGTGCATGAAGCGTGATATGGTTGCCACCTTCACTCTCTTTGAATTTTCCCCAGCAATGGTCGCTAAGCCTGACATCAAGGCTGTCACTGTTGCCGTATTTCTCCATCGAC
>JBAXFZ010000321.1:0-5401 GCA_037139685.1 Bacteroidota bacterium | reverse complement strand
GACAGGGTTCGAAACAGAGTATCCAGGCACAGATTTCCACCCTGGGAACCAATGTGCTGATGATCTTTCCGCAAGCCAGCAATACCGGCGGGGTTCGCATGGAGGCCGGATCTTCCCAGAAAATGACGCTCGAAGATGTTACCGCGATCGTCGAGCGCTGCCCATCGGTGGCCTATATTACCCCGCAGGTGCGCACCAGCGGACAACTTGTTGCCGGGAACCTCAACTGGCGCACCTCCGTGTATGGAGTTTACCCGAACTATTTTGAAATCAGGAACCTGAAACTGGTAAGCGGCAATCTCTATACCATGCTTGACGACCGCAGCTCCACGAAGGTTTGCGTCGTTGGTCAGACCGTCGTGACAAACCTTTTTGGTGCAGGGGCTGACCCGCTTGGAGCCTATATCCGCATCAATAAAATACCCTTTAAGATAATCGGGATAACAGAAAAGAAGGGACAGAACGCCTTCGGCCAGGACCAGGATGATATGGTTATTGCACCATTCTCAACTGTCCAGAAGCGCATGCTGGCCATCACCTACATTCAAAACATGCTGGCATCGGCGGTGACGGAACCGCTTATCCCCAATGCATCCCAGGAAATCACGGAGGTATTGAAAGCAAAGCACCACCTTGGACCCTCGGAAGATGCTGATTTTACAATCCGTACCCAGACCGACATTGCAAGCGCCGCAACAGCCACCTCGAGTATCCTTACAATCCTTTTGGCCACCATTGCCAGTATTTCGCTGCTGGTTGGAGGGATCGGGATTATGAACATTATGCTGGTTTCGGTTACCGAGCGCACCCGCGAGATCGGGATCCGCATGAGTGTTGGCGCCCGCGGGCGCGATGTATTGCTTCAGTTCCTAATCGAAGCCCTGCTCATCAGCCTCCTTGGCGGATTTATCGGGGTAACGCTGGGAGTCCTGGTGTCACAACTGATCGCCAATATCCTCAGCTGGCCCGTGACCATTACCGTCCAGTCAATCCTGATGTCATTCCTCTTTTCATCTGCGATCGGCATCTTCTTTGGATGGTATCCCGCCCGTAAAGCTGCCGGTCTCAACCCGATTGATGCGTTGAGATACGAATAGTTAAATAGCGAGGAGGCGAGGTAGCGAAATAGTGAAGCAATCACGAACAGCGGGAAAAAATAAACATGATTGTGAGAAAATAGCTGGTTCAGGATGAAATGTGGCGGGCCCGGTCGGGGTGCTGGCTTCAGTTATAGTTTACCGTGATGAGGTATTGGTTCGAAGCCTGGTAGAAACCATTAATAACGGGTTCGTTGAAAATTACCTTTAACCGGATGTCGAGATTGCCTGAGGAAACAGGTTGTTTTTTGTCAACGCTCAAATCGTAACACACCGCCTGGTTCCCGTTTTTTCCTTCCAGTGAGGATTGAAGTCCGTCAACAGTGATATCAAAGCAACTGTTTATACCGTTTTGAAGGATAAAGCCGGTACCGTCGGCTGAAGAGAGTGAAAAGTCGGAAATTTCATACCTGACAATGGCCGCCTGGATATCCGAACATGCTGTAACCTGCGTCATGCCATGGCCGGCAAAGCCAAACAGCCCCAGGGCCATTAAGATTGCCTTTATGATCAACCCCTTTTTCGTGGTTTTTATCATGATGCCTAATTGTTACCTTCTGTGGCAAAGATAAGCATAAAGAGCCGGAAATGGCGTGCACAAATCACACCAATTTGATGGCGGGGAACCAACCCGGTGATTTATAACAGGTTAAAAAACTGTTATTTGTATAATAACTGCCGGGAACAAGATGAAATTGAACTGCCGGGAACCCGTAAACGGATATACCGTATTCTTACAGCAGTTGGTTTGACAGCATTGGCCGGTTGAACGGAACAGTTTATGACAAGATGTATTATGATTAATTGTGGTCGGGATGGAATCCGTCTCAGTCAAAGAAATTATAACCGAAGCATTTCACCGGGTTTAAGCTCTTTTATAACCCCGACAGCCAGGACTGGACTGCATCGTTGTAGGTGTCGCCGACCGGAATTTTTACATTGTCGAGAAAAATATACTTGTTGCGGATGCTTCTGACATGTTTCAGGGAGACGATGAAGCTCCTGTGAACGCGCATGAAACGGTCTTCAGGGAGTTTTTCCAATACGCTTTTCAGACTCATGAGCGACAGCAGGGAAGGCTGATCGGAAATGAAGTGGATCCTGATGTAATCATCAAGACCTTCGATATACCGGATATCGCTGAAATTGATCCGGACGGTCCTGTAGCCCGATTTTATAAAAAGGAAACCGTCATCGGGACTCCCGGCTATGGTCGTCCGCATAGCCATCAGTTTCCTTGCCTTTTCCAGTGCCCTGACAAACCGGTCAAATTTGATTGGTTTCATGAGGTAATCCACCGCTTCGAGTTCGAATCCCTTCACTGCATATTCAGCATAGGCCGTTGTGAAAATCACCATCGGCCGGTGTTTAATGCTGTTGAAGAACTGGATGCCATTGATATCGGGCATCTGGATGTCAAGGATGATCAAGTCGACGGTCTGGGTCCTAAGAAAAGAAAGCGCCTGGATGGCGTCGGTGAAGGTGCCGGTGAGACCCACAAGGGGGGTGTCGGAAACATATTTTTTGATTACTTCCAGTGCAAGCGGTTCATCGTCGACGGCAATACAGGTCATCATACAAGCAGGATATCAAGGTTGACAATAAACATATTCCCGTCGTCAGAGAGATCCAGCTTATAGCTGCCAGGGTAGATCAGGTTCAGCCTTTGCCTGGTATTCTGGATGCCGATTCCGAAGGTTTCACTCTTTTCCCTTCCGGCGAACATCTGATTGGAGACCCGGAATGTCAGGGAGCCGTCCCTGATCTTCAGGTCAATCCTGATAACCACATTCTCATGGGAACTGGTGCCATATTTGAATGCATTCTCAATGAAGGGGACCAGGATCATGGGTGGTATTTCGTATGGTTTCTCATCGCTTTCCACGAACATCTGCACATCGACCTTTTCGTTCAGCCTGATCTTCTGGAGTTCAACATAGTGGGTCACGTACTCCAGTTCAAGTTCCATGGGGACCATCTCCTGTTGCACATCCCTGATCACATAATGCATCATATCCGACAACTTCATCACCGCCTCGGCGGTCTTGTCGCTTTTTATCAACGCCAGGCTGTAAATCGAGTTCAGGGTGTTGAACAGGAAATGCGGGTTGATCTGGTGTTTCAGGAGGGCGAGTTCTGTGTGCAGTTTCTCTTTTTCCGCCTCCTTCCGCAACTTTTCATTCAGGAGTAGTTTTTCAGAAAACCGCAGGCCAAGACTTAAACCGGTAACCATGCAGGAGGTTAGCAAAAAGTTGAATAAAGGCCAGTTCCTTATTGGTGCAGGTGGTTTGTCGGCAGGCGGAGGGCGGAATCCACCCTGATCATGAAACCGGTCTAATGCCTCTGGCGGCGGACCTTTGGAAAAGCCATGGTGAAAAACGGGATCAAAATGGGATATCAGCACGCCCAGGAAAATGGTAAAGAGGATGATCATCAAGGCGGAATAGATGAAATATTCAGGTTTTCTCCTGGAAAAAAAGAGGCGGGGAGCCAGCAGAAGATAGCTCAGGTAAAAGATGACAGCATAACAGGCAAGCTGAAACCACACCTCCAGCATAAATATGCGGTCGCGGGGTGAATCCCCGTATATCAGGTAGGTTGGTAGTATAAGCAGAACCGACCATACTATGATATGGAGGAGGATCATTAGTTTTTTTCCGGACAATCGGCTCCAGGTCATTTCAATCTCATTTTTTCTTCCCGTGGGGAAGGCTGATCGAATATTCGATCCCTATAATATACTTGTTTTGCGGTGTGGGCACTTTCCATTCACGCTGAACCATGTAGTAGATGCCAACGGTATGGTGCTTCATAACCGAATAACCGACTCCGGCAAAGATCCATAACCTGTTTACAGAGAAATTGCCTTCAGGGTTGCGCGGGTCGATGATCTGGAAGTGTGGCTCAACGCCCAGGTAGGGCTCAAACCTGCGTATCCTGTACTTGACTTCAAATTTGTCGCGCCAGTACCATTCCGGGACCTTTCCCTTGTCGCTCGAGTAAACATTTTTGAATTCGGCCTGGAGCCTTGCCCTGAAATTGAATGTAAACTGGCCACGGCGGACCTTATAATCGAGATCAAGAAAGCCGCGATGATGGTAACGCATTCCCAGGCTGTAATATTTCACATCGTCAAAGTTGCCTGAAAACCGGTACCCCATGCTTAATTTAAGACCGTAGCCTGCCTTCATACTCCCGCCACCCTCCAGGTAAAGTTCATCAGGGCGGGAAATGTTTTCGCGCAACCTGGATTCCTGGGTTACATATACCGAATATCGCGCGGATAGAGCCTTCTCGATGGTAAATTTACTCCACAGGCACATGTCGTCCTGCTGGCCTGCCGCGGTTTGGGCAAAGGTCAAAAAGGCCAGTATTAAAGGCAAAGCGAGGAGTCTTTTCATCCCGGGATCATTCATAATAAAATATTTTGACATTGGCCATGTCTTTGAGGAAGTCAATGCGGCCAATGGTGATCCGGCGAATATTCAGCCCCGTACGTTTTTTGAGATCCTCAATCAGCTCTTCTTTTCGCTCGGGCCTTATCATTTCAATATTTTCGTAGCGGATTGTCTTGCTTTGTTCCCTCCGGATGATGAAGTTGCCGTCGAGGACAAAGGTGACCACGAAGATCAGTCCGTCAAGGATAGCTAATTTGTAATAGTCGAGCTGTATGGCACTGAGCAACCCGATGGCAATGAAGATAAACAGGTAGGTCATGTCGCGGATGGAAATTCCCGCAGTCCGGTACCTCAGCATTGAAAAAACCGCAAACAACCCAAAAGCTGCCCCCATCGAGAGTTTGACGTATTTAAGGACAAATGTTATAAGGAAGATCATCAGGTTAAAGATGACAAAGGTGAAGATGTAATCCATCTTCTTGGTATTGGGATAATAGACAAGGATGATTAGCACAAATATAGTTGCGAAATCCAGGGCAAGGCTGATAAAGAACTTGTCATCAAGCATTACGACATTTTTTTTCTTTTTTTCCGCCTTAAGATCCCTGGCGCTGAGGGTATCGTTCTCAGACTGGGATAGTTCATTCTCGATCGGTTCTTCGGAGGACTTCTGGGCAAGACACACAGGGCCCGGGCTTAGCAGAAGCAGTAAAAACAGCAGGGTGATCAGGGTTTTAGCTGACATTTTTCAATATTTTTTGAATTCGTAATAATTTCGGTTTAAAATTGTTTCTGCGGATTCCGGGATACATTTGGATGATCCCCAGGCAGAATTTTGAAACCGACATCCGGTGAACTTTCATTTGATGCAAAAAGAAGGGTACTCCGGTCTGTACCGACCTTTCC
>JBAXFZ010000320.1:0-5435 GCA_037139685.1 Bacteroidota bacterium | reverse complement strand
ACCGTGTCCTGTCAAACTTTTTAAGGAAAAGGAGCGGGGCCAGGAACAGCGTTTTCCATTCGGGGACCTTCCCCACGATGCACACGTCGATATAACCGTCGTTGACACTGGCGGCGGGGTCGATGGAGGTGTTGTTGCCGAACTGGCTTGAGTTTGCAAAACTCACCAGGAGCGCGCGGCGTTTAATTACCTTGCCGTCGATGACCAGCGTGTACTGTTTGGGTATGTAGTTCATATAGGAGCTGGCGGTAATCCTGAAATAGGTCGAAAATCCCCGTTTTGCCGAAGCTGCAAATTTCTTTGCCACGGAGGCATCAAACCCGACCCCGGCCACATTGACGAATAGCTGGTCGTTGATGGTGGCCGTGTCGATCTTCATCGTCCTTGCCTCGTTAATGACATCAAGGGCCCTTTTGAGGTTCATCGGGATTTTCAGATGCCGGGCCAGGCCGTTCCCCGAGCCTGCAGGCAGGATGGCGAGGGCTGTACCGGTTCCCACCAGCCCGGTGGCAATTTCATTCACCGTACCATCACCTCCTACTGCAACTACGATATCAATGCCCTCTGATGCCGCTTTGCGACTGATCTCTGTCGCATCGCCGGGGGCTTCAGTATGGGTGATTTCAGCGATAAACCTGCTTTTATCAAGCCTCTCCCCTATCATATGCTCCACACCCTTTTGCTTACCGATCCCCGAAATGGGATTGATGATAAACAGGATGTGTTTCGGTGGTTGCTCTGTAGCCATCGTTCAAAACACGGTTAGAAATTCATGATTCACCCATTACCTCGCATTGTCAACCATCATCCGGTTTTCGATAAGCCGGTTGTTATACTGCTGGATGTAAGCCCTTATAAACAAATCAAGCTTTTTCTTCTCAGGAAAATCCCTGGTCACAAGGTTTTCACGCAGCATCGGGTCTTTGGTAAAATCGAATACCGAGGTACAGCGGGTTCCGTCATGTTCCATGTAGTATCCATCCTTCATCAATCCATAAAGCCCGCTGATGTAGTGAATCGAAAAATTGCGGCCCGTTGAGGTGCTGTCAAAAAGGTCGTTGCCAAAAGCCAGGTAATTCTTATCATATCCCAGGTAATTCAAAACCGTGGGCATCACATCCGCCTGCTGGGCGATAGCTGTTTGTTTCCCTTTCAGGTTGCTGCCAGGCTTGTAAAAAAGCAAAGGAACGGCGAACTGCCCCAGGTCAGTCTGGTAGTATGGATAATATCCCTCCGAGGTGTGGTCGGCCGTGATAACAAAGAGGGTATTCTTAAACCAGGGCATATGCTGTGCAGTATGAAAAAACTCACCCAGCGAATAATCGGCATACATGATACTCTGCTGGATAGGGAGCTTCCCTGTTCGGAAAATGTTGATATACTTTGCAGGAACAGTATATGGATGATGCGAGGAGAGTGAAAAGAAAGCCACTGCAAAGGGTTGTTTGAACCCGTTGATCGTTTTTGCCGTATACTGAAAAAACTCCTCATCTCTTATGCCCCACTTGCCGTCGTAATCCCGCTCATTGTTGTATTCGCTGCGGCCATAATAGTGATCAAAACCGACAAGCCTGGAGTAGGAATCAAATCCCATGGTGCCGTTGGTTCCCCCGTGAAAAAATGCAGTAGTGTATCCCCTTGGTTTAAGCAATCCCGCAATACTCGTGAATTTCCCGGCAGCATAACCCGACTGGATAAACGATTCGTTCATCAGGGAGGGAATTCCGGAGAGCACCGCCGGGATACCCTGGATTGAGGTCTTCCCGTTGGCAAAGGCATCAAAATACAATCCTGACCTGATCAGGGAATCCATAAAAGGTGTGAAGCCCTGGTACCGGCCATTGTCGAGCGACCGGTTCAGCGATCCGATGTGTTCCCGCGAAAAACTTTCGAGGATGATCACTACAACGTTGTAATTTTTGAACCCGGCTGAATGTGCATTGTGAACAGGGGTATAAACCTCCGCCAGTTCCCGCTCTTTACGGAACCACTTGAGGCTCTTGAGGGCCTCGTGGTTGTAAGTTTTAATGAGTGAGAATGGGGTATTCAGCAACAGCGGGATATTTTTCGCCGAACCATAATTGCCCGCGGTGACCAGGCTTATCGGGCGAAGCTGTGTTCCGCCCCGCATGCCAACTACTGCCAGAACGCCGACAATCACGAGTATGATGGTGTTCACGACAACAAACCGAATGCCCGAACCCTTTTTCTTTGTTCCGTGCGAAGCGACCCTGAACCGGGTTGAGAGATAGATCAGAACAGCAACAAACAGGATCCAGATAACGGCAATGTACCAGAAATCGCTGAGAAACTGCGGGATAAGTTTGTCAAAATCGCCCCCAACGCTTACATAACCAAAAAAATCGGCTGTCAGACGTTTCAGTGTAAACCTGAAATAGATTGTATCACCGAAATTGGACATCAGTGCAATGGAATTGACAATAAAGAAATAGCCGTTTGCCACTCCCTGGTAAACCCGGTTTTCCCTGAATTTAAAAGGGATCACGTTCATCAGGATAAACGGGGCATTGATGATGAGAATGGCGGAAATGTCGAACCGGAGACCGATGAGGAAAATCCGGAGGGCCTCCGTGAAGCTCAGGTTCGAAAAATATCCAAGGTTGAAAACATAAAACAATACCCGGGAGAAAAAGAAAAGGAACAACACCAGTGCGAGCCGCAGGAGCATCACCGCCAGGGTATTGCCGCCAGGCCACCCTTTGGTTCTGCCTGATCCTCCCCTTTTTCCTGAATTGCCGGCACCGGGTTTGGAACCTCTTCCTGATTTTCTGCGCATGAACGATATTTTAAGATGACTGCAAAATTAAGGCAATCGGCCAATTATATAAAATTAGTTTTAAAAAAGTTGCTGCATTTTGAATTATCTTTTCAAACAACCTTTCCGGCCCCAATCAACAGTTGATCTTAAGCCTGTTTCCGTAACAACTTTTCAACAGAAATTGTTAACAGCCTGTAATGTGAAAATAAACTCCTATTTTTGTCTCTTACCATTTACAATATGATTCAGAAAAACCCACTGTATAAAACCGGGTATCATTTGAAATCATCTGTTTAGCCGGAAGAGGAGGAATTTTAACCTGTTGAAAATCGCCTGTAACGGTTTTACCGGGCACCGACAGGATGAAGGTTTGATAAAACATATACCATGAAAACAGAACAAAGCATCTTTTCCCAGGCAACCGGCTGGGTTAAAAAGAGTGACCACGGCCTGGGCAGCAAGGCCTGCCTGGTATTCATGTTTGGGAACAGAGATCTGCTTAAGGAACAGCAGCATATTGATTTTATCAAAAGCGCCTACCCTGCAGCCCAGATTGTAGGTTGTTCCACATCGGGCGAGATATACCAGGAGGAGGTCTTTAACCATAACATTGTATGCACTGCAGTCTGGTTTGAAAAGACAGAGATAAAAATTGCTTCGGAGCCAATAAATACCGTGGAAGACAGTTTCCAGGTCGGTGAAAAACTTGCAGGGGAGCTTGACAAGGACCATCTTGTACACATCATGGTACTATCGGAAGGGCTCAACATTAACGGAAGTGAACTTACCAAAGGTCTGAATCACAGGCTGGGAGACCGCATCTCTGTCACGGGCGGGCTTGCCGGCGACCAGGCCAACTTTGCCGAAACTGTGATTGTACATAACCAGGCTGCTGTTAAGAACCTTGTTTTGGCCATTGGCTTTTACGGCGACCACCTGGAGGTCGGCTACGGCTCAATGGGGGGATGGGATTCGTTTGGTGTTGACAGGGAGGTGACAAGGTCGAAAGGGAACATCCTCTATGAGCTGGATGGCCAGCCGGCCCTGGAGTTATACAAACGGTACCTGGGCAGCCATGCTGCCGAGCTGCCTGCCTCGGCACTTCTCTTCCCGCTCAGCCTGCGGTTAAAAGATTCAGATATTGCCCTGGTTCGCACGGTTCTGGCAGTAAATGAGGCCGACGGCAGTATGGTTTTTGCTGGGGACCTCCCCATGGGGGAATATGTAAGACTGATGAAAGCCAATTTTGACCGGTTGATTGACGGCGCCAACGGTGCAGCAGAGATGTCGAAAACAAGTCTGCGCAATTCCGAGCCCGACCTGGCTATCCTGATCAGCTGTGTCGGCAGAAAGCTTGTATTAAAACAACGGGTCGAAGAAGAACTTGAGCGAATCCGCGAGGTTCTTGGCAGCCATCCCAACATTACCGGTTTTTATTCATACGGGGAGATCTGTCCGATAAAACCCTTTGAGCAGCATTGTGAACTCCACAACCAGACCATGACAATTACAATATTTAAGGAGGTGTAATTTTTGATCAGAATGGAAAATACCCTGAACAAATTGCTGGTTCGCCAGATTAAAAAGCATTTCGGATCAATAGAAAACCTTCCGCAGGCGTTTCATGGGATTATTGAAGATATCAGCAATACCTATGCTAATTTCGAAGATGACGCGCTGCTGCTTGAAAACTCGATTGAAATCAGTTCACAGGAGCTCCGGGATGCATTCCTGAAACAAAAGCAGGATGCTGAGGCACAAAAGGAGACGATCAGGAAGATAAAGGAGGCCATCGATGCGCTTAACTATGCCAGCCGGGAGAAGATCAACGAAAGTGAACTTACCCCTTCCGACAGCAACTACCTTTTCAATTCGCTCATAAAACTCATCGAAGAACGAAAGCAGGCCGAGGAGGCGTTGCAACAAAGCAGTAAAAAATGGGAGGCGATCATTTCCGCATCTCCCGACGGGATCGGGATGGTGTCGCTTGACGGTTCGCTCCAGCTTATGTCGGATAAATTAGCCATGATGTATGGTTATTCGGTGGAGGAAAAGGATCACAGTCTCGGCAAACACATTCTTGAGTTCATCGATTCATCGAATCACCGGCTCCTGTCTGAGAATATTCAAAACCTGCTCTCCGGCAAAAACGACCATACCATCACCGAGTACCTGGCTGTTAAAAAAGATAAGACCAGGTTTTATGTCGATGTGAATTCAACCGTTTTGCTCGATTCGAAAGGCAACCCTGAAAGCATCCTGTTTGTCGAGCGCGACATTACCGAACGCAAGCAGGCGCAGGAGACGCTCCTGAACGAGCGTACATTGTTCAGGACCATAATCGACCTGATTCCCGATGCTGTTTATGTAAAGGACAGTGAAGGACGGAAACTTCTTGCAAATCCCACAGAGGTTCACCTGGCAGGTAAAAGTTCAGAGGAAGAGATCATCGGGAGGACCGATTTCAGCCTCTATCCTGACACAGAGGCCACCCGCGCCCAGGAGGAGGACGAAATCGTTCTCCGGACGGGTCAATCCGTGCTGGATGTTGACGGAACCCTTATCGACAAAGAAGGAAAACAACACTGGTTGCTGGTTTCAAAAGTGCCGTTGCGTGACATCCACGGCAAAATAACCGGGATTGTCGGGATCACAC
>JBAXFZ010000319.1:0-5444 GCA_037139685.1 Bacteroidota bacterium | reverse complement strand
GAAGAAAAATGGATTGCATCAAAAACCGCGGGGAGGTGGATATCCTGCTTGACCCGTCGTTGAAATCACCGGTAAAAAGAGCGGAAAGAACCGATGCCTTGTTAAAAAGTTCGGAGATGTCCTGAACCCGGCTGAAATGAACTGCATTAGGTAACCTCAATGCAATACCAGTTTCCGTGTCTGTATCGACTGGTCGGTGAAAACCTGCAGCAGGTATATTCCCGGAGGCAAGGCAGTCAGGTCTATTAAATCAACATTCTTCCCTGTTTTGCGCATGGCAGTGCTGGAACTCAACAGAGTGCCCGCCATATCAGCAACGCGCCAGGTCACCCTGCCGGGATTTGTGAGATAATATTGAATATGGGTTTCCCTGACGGCAGGATTCGGGAAAACAGTCAGGTTGGTCATGGATTCTTCCTGGTCGATGCCCACGTGCGATTGCGGGTAATAGACCTCCCACCCGCTTCCGGTAACACTGTTGTTGGTCATGAAAATCAGCATCATTTTCCCGCTTGGCGAGGTAATTGAGTCGGGCGGTGCTCCCGCATCATAATGTCCTGATATTTCTTTAAGCTTCAGGTTGTTTCCAAGATCATAACAACTGAGGATATCCTTTCCCGGTTCACTGTCGAACCTTTTGAAATAGATTGTAAGCGGTTTCCCGCTGTTTGTCTGCAGGATCCAGCGGCACAGCGAATTATTATGGTAATCAAAGCCGTAACTCCCGTCGGTAACCACCGCCGTATCAGCCTTTATGGTAGTTGTCCCGGTACACCAAACCGGAACTTTAGATTTGTAGGTGGCGAACCAGCCGGGGGCGCTTGAACCGCCGCTCCCCGTAAACTTTACAAACATCTTATTCGATGTTCCTGTTACCGGCAAGGGGATTGTATCTCCCGAATAATCCCCGAGCAGGGGTGCAGAAGCTGATTCCCCGTTATAAATCCTGACATGGTCACCAGGGTTGGTGTTGATCCCGTTAAAGGTCAGGGTGACCGAGGATACCGAATCCCCGGAAGGCTGGGGATCAATCAGCCAGGAACAGTCGGCCGAGGGCTGGTAGTTTTTCATGGGGCCGCTCCCGTCGGCTAAACTGCCGGAAAGCGTTGTCAGATGACTTACACCCTGGCAGTAAGCCGGGTAGGTATAGTTTATTGTATCAGGATAGGCATTGATAATGACCTCCTGGGCCAGCTTGAAGTTGTTGCCGCCGGGGGTGAGGTTGTTTGTATAGAAATAACCGTTGTTTTGCCCGCTCCAGCCAAAATTGAAGTGAAAATAGGCCGTATCCTGGTAACCATCACACACAAAAGCATGGCCGTTCAAATTTGGCACCGACCAACCTGCATAATACAAGGGCATCCTGCGGTTCAGGTGGGCAATGAGTATGCTGTCCCAGTTAAGAGGGGTACTGTCGCGGAAAATATATTGGGTTTGTGGGGAATACTTGAAAAAAGTCCTTAAGGCATAGGCAGCCTTGTGGTTGTACATGCCTGACGATGCAGGCCCATACACCAGGTCGCATGATACCCCAAGATGAAACAGCAATTGTGCAATTCCGGGGTTGCTGATGTTGCTGGTATTCGTCATATTGTTCCAATCGTATGTGGTTGCCCCGAAATCGGCAGAGATAGTGCCATACACCGAGTCGTGGTACGAATAGAAACCTGTCCCGGTTTGCGGCCACCTGTAATAATACATCAGCTGGCCCATGCAAACAGGGACACATCCTACGAGTGTATGGCCACCGGGACCTGCAGCATCGGCAGGGCATTGTTCATTGTATGGGACCCCCTGGTCCCAGTTTGAGATAATCAGGGGTGCCACTGCGTTACCGCTTTTATGGAAAGTATCATCATTGAATTTTCCCGGGTTATCCATCATGTTATTCAGCCCTGAATATTTCCGCCAGATTTTTTCGATAGCAGGTGCAGGCCTCAGGTTGGATACCCGGGCATCATGAATCTGATCCTCGTATTGCTTCATCCAGGCAATAAACTGTGAAGGGGCCCTCTCGGCAGAATATTTGCCTGTAAAGGAATAGGCAACCACTGGTATTACCGCATCATCTGCTGAAACGGCAATGTACCCGGCCGGCTCCATATTGAAAATATAATATACTGTTTTGCCTGAGACACTTTTATAATAGGTTTCAACCACCCTGATTTGAGCAGGGGAGGTCAGGGAAAACTGGTTGATCCGCTCATAAAAAAAACCGGTCCCGACCTGCCTTGCAATCTCCACGGGAACCTCTTTGCAAAATCCTGTCAGTCCTGCAACAGCAAGGAACAAACTAAAATATATACGTTTTGACATATGTTTGTTTGGTAATGATGATTTATCCCTGGTTTATCGATGCAATTTAACAAAAAACCGGTTTGATTCCACCAGGAGTGCATTCCATTTCATCAGAAAAAATCAGGAGATCTGCAGGTTGCATATTTACTTTAGATACACCGGTTCATTTTCAGGGATGAGGGGCAATAAAAAATGACCGGTTTGCTTTCTGAGCGGCGATTTATGGTTAATTTCGTATTCGTAAAAACAAGAGCATGGCGATCCTGATAAAAAACATTAAAGAACTGGTACAGGTTGAGGATAACCCGCAGCGGATGGTTGCCGGAAAGGCGATGTCAACCATTAAAACCATTGAAAACGGATGGCTGCTGACCGAAGGGGCGAGGATTAAGGATTTTGGAAGGATGCCATTTCCAGGGACTGCCGCTGGTATTGAAGAACCTGATTTTGAAACGATAGATGCATCTGGCAAACTCGTTTTTCCAAGTTTTTGCGACAGTCATACCCACCTGGTGTATGCCGGCAGCCGTGAAATAGAGTATATCGATAAAATCAGGGGGCTGAGTTATGAAGAGATAGCAAAGCGAGGGGGAGGGATTCTCAACTCGGCCGGGCGGTTGCACGACGCCACCGAGGATGAGCTCGTAGAACAGGCGATGGGCCGCCTGGGAGAGATCATGATGTTTGGCACGGGTGCTGTGGAGATTAAAAGCGGATATGGCCTCAACCCGGAAGATGAGCTTAAAATGTTGCGTGTCATCAGGAAACTTCAGCAATTGTCACCGCTGAAGATAGTCCCGACATTCCTTGGAGCTCATGCTGTTCCGCTCTCATTTAAAGGCCGCCAGGGTGATTTTGTTGAATCGGTAATCAGTGAAATGATACCGCGGGTTGCAGCCGGGGAGCTTGCCGGTTTTATCGATGTGTTCTGTGATCGTGGTTTCTTCACGGTTGAGGAGACCGGTCGTATCCTGGAGGCGGGCAGCCGCTATGGTATGCGGGCGAAAATTCATGCAAACGAACTTGATTATTCCGGGGGCATCCAGGTAGGTGTCAAATACAATGCCTTGTCGGTCGACCATCTTGAATTTACCGGGGAACAGGAGATAGAAGCCCTGCTTAATTCGGAGACCATGCCCACGGTTCTGCCAGGGGCTGCTTTCTTTCTTGGAATGGTATACGCACCCGTAAGGCAGATGATCGATGCAGGACTTCCTGTAGCCATGGCAAGCGATTTTAACCCGGGTTCTTCTCCATCAGGAAATATGCAGTTTATCCTTTCGCTTGGATGTATAAAGTACAGGATGGTTCCCGAGGAGGCCATTCATGCAGTCACGCTTAACAGTGCTTATGCAATGGGGTTAAGCAGCGATTACGGGAGCATTGCACGAGGCAAGATCGCCAACCTGTTTATAACGGTGCCTGTTCCTAACTATTCCTTCATGCCATACGCATACGGCAGTAACAAGGTTGAGACTGTCATCCTGAACGGGAAAATTATAAACAGGTAGTGGCACAAAACAGGAGAGGCTGTCCCTGAAGGAACAGCCTCTCTTTGAAATGCCTTGCCCTGTTTGGGCTATGTTCAATTATTCGATGATAAGTTTACCCTTCGCGATCGTTTGCTTTCCTGTTAAAAGGTATATATAAAGGCCGCTTGTAAGGTTGTTTTTATCGAATGTCAGGTGGTTTGAAGTGACGCTCTGGCGGAAGACCTCTTTGCCAACGATGTTGAAAACAACGAACTGCAGGTTGTCATTAAGGTTTACGCCTTCAAACAATACTTCAGCCTGGTTTTTCATCGGGTTGGGAACGATACGGACCTGCTGTGTGGTCAATGAGGACTGTTCCTGAACATCAAGCAGTGGTGAGCATTGAGTGCCTACAGGTGAACCCCATGTTTCGGTGCCTTTTTTAAAGTAGACGCATTTGTAATAATTCTGGGTGATCTGGTCATCCCTGAAGTATTCCGACTGGCCTAATCCTTCCGAATAGCTGCGGTTTACAATGACACTGCCGGTTGGAACCAGGAAACAGGTGTTGATGAAGCGGTATTTGTCATCACCGACCTTTTTGGTCTGACGATCGTTATAGGCTTTCATGTAACGGTCAAACTGGGAGGCATAGATATTCTGGCGGTAGAACTGGTCGGGAAAGCGCCAGATGGTGGAGTCGGCGGCCATTGTTTTGAAATTGTACTTGATGATGATTGTGTCATGTATATACACATGGTTGTTGCCGGGATTGGTGACTGTGCTTCTGCAACGGTCGAACTTGTATTGTACCGAGTCGTTTGCACCCCATGTAGTCTTTGCATAGACTGTTTTGATCTCTTTCCATGTCGATGTCTGACCCGGGGCAAGACCGTTGTCATACCCGCTGAAATGCATTACATCGCCTATGTTGTAGCTGTAGACCTCTTTCCATCCGAAATCCTGAATCCCCATAACAGGGTTTAGTTTCCCGACAAGGGTATAATAGGTTGTGTCAAAGGGGACATTCACCATGTCAAATGTCCTTGACAGCCCGTAATGCTGGCTGAGTTTAAAATATTTACCGTTCCAGGGGTTCGAAACGGGCGTTCCGTCATATCGCTTTGCCTGGAGTTCAACTTTCATTACATTGTCGAGAACACCCATTACAGTATCGGGGCCCATCGAGAGCACATTTGCCTGCAGGTAGGTACCGGCTGTGAGGTTGACAAATTTCCATGTATAACCTACAAGGGCTTTTGCCTCAACGCGGATGGTATCCTTCTTTTTATTAAAGAACCAGAACGATTTTGTTGAATTGACCCGATATACTTTCCGGCCGAAGATCGACCCCTTGGTCGTATCGAGGCATACTGCAGCCGTGTCACGGATTGTCGGAAAGGAGTAAAAGATTGTATCTCCACCGCCGGGTAAGGTAAAACTTGTGGTTTTATAGGCCTTAACCTGGGTGGTTGTCATCTTTTTGTAGAAAGCAGGTCCTGCCGAGCAGATGTTCGTGTAATCCTGCGCATGGAGCAGGATCGGTGCAAGGAATAAAAGAGTAAATATGATCTTTTTCATGTTGTATGGATTTTTTTACAAAAATAACTAAAAAAATAATTGTAACTAATCAGTAGGTTGAAAAATTAACGTTATTAACAATTTTCCGGGTAA
>JBAXFZ010000318.1:0-5449 GCA_037139685.1 Bacteroidota bacterium | reverse complement strand
GTATGACCAGATTGGAAGATGCGTCGTATCATTTACGCAGCAGGTGAGGGCAGGGGATAATAAAATTGAGGCAGGAAATTTTTCCCGGCTGCAGAATGGAAATTACATCCTGAAGATTTCAGGCAGGAATTTTTCGGTAAATACCAAAGTTGTTAAGTTAAACCCCGAAAGGTAGCATATGTGATGAGTTACATTTGTAATTACAAATGTAAATTAGTCGAATCGCCAGTGTGGATTTATAACATTTGTATGTAACATCTTTGCCATATTGCTGAACCTGATTTATCCCACTGCCTATAGACAATGGTTAATATTGTTGAATTACAGTAATATACAGCCTTTCTAAGATTCAAGGGGCACAGATGGAACATCCATTAACCAGGTACTATAATACACAATGCAGGGCAGGATGATTCTCACATAGCATTCAGCCAGGAGCCATGGCCGGTTAGAAAACAGCATGGCAAAATCCCCCCTCAAAAAGATGAAATCAGGTGGAACAAATCCCCATTGCGAATACAATTAATTGATTTACAAATAATATATATCCGTTTCATTATCTCGTCACTTCTGTAACCGGTTTTTGGTAATACCATTTAGATATTCATACATGTTACAAATGTAATTACAAATGTAAATTAATAATTTCACTTCGAAAATATTTCATAATAATCAATATATCAATATAATACACTATATATATAATCAATTGGTTTAATTATAAGGTTCATTACAAATGTTTTGCAAAAATCCTTATCATTTATTACTTTTGTGAAAATTTTTTATCATGGTAGAGCGTATCCTGGAACTTCTGAAGATGAAGAATCTTACCCCTTCACAATTTGCCGATGAGATCGGGATTCAGCGTTCGGGGATGTCACACATCATCTCTGGCCGTAACAATCCCAGTCTTGAATTCGTCATGAAGGTTTTAAAGCGCTATCCCGACCTGAAACCGGAGTGGTTGCTTTATGGTACTATTGGAAAAGAAAAAGGGCCTGGTGAGAAGAATTCGGGTATCGGGGATAAGGAAAATGAGCCGGTAACACAAGAGCGACCCATCATTCCCGCTCCGGCTTCATTGTTTGATGAACAGGAGGCCGGGGATGTTAAGCCGGAAATAAAGGTGCAGCGGGCTGTTAAAAAGGAAAAAGCCGGCAGGAAAATCGAGAAGATTATAGTATTTTATGATGACAGGAGCTTCAGGGAGTATGACCCTGAGCAATAATCAGCTTCTTTCCACAAGGGAGAAGAAGAAACCGGCCTCCCTTTCAGCGCTTTCATCGCTGTCGGATCCATGAACTGCATTTTCGCCCATGTTTTTACCGTACAGTTTACGAATGGTGCCTTCAGCAGCCTTTGCCGGGTCGGTGGCGCCGATGAATTCCCTGAAACTCTCAACTGCATTCTCACGTTCAAGAACGGCTGCAACAATAGGACCTGACGACATAAAGGTCGTTAACTCTTCATAGAATGGCCTTCCGATATGCATCTCATAAAAATGGCCGGCCTGTTCTTTGGTCAGGCGGATCTTTTTCATCGCAACAATTTTGTATCCTCCGTCTTCGATCTTTGCAAGGATTTTTCCGGTATAACCTGCAGAAAATGCAGAGGGTTTGATCATGGTAAAGGTGATTTTTCCAGCCATTTTTTTATTGGGTTTAAGAGCAAACAAAATTACAACTATTTATCAAATAATCACTAATTTTGCACGCTTTTAACTCAAACCTATTTGGAAAATACTGATTTCTCCGCAATATCTGAAAAGCTTTCAAAACCCTTACAGATACTGATCACCACACATACAAACCCTGACGGGGATGCAATCGGGTCAAGCCTGGCCCTTTCATTTTATCTGAAAAAGAAGAACCACCAGGTTCGGGTAATGGCACCTGATCCCTTTCCCGATTTCCTTGCCTGGATGCCGGGTCATGATGATATTCTTTTCTTTTCCAGGAATAAAAGCGAGTGTATAAAGGCAATCGAAACAGCCGATCTTATCATCGCAGCCGATTATAATAATTTCAGCCGCCTGAACGATGCGGCCCCTCTGGTGAGGCAGTCAAAGGCGCTTAAAGTGCTCATCGATCACCACCTGTTCGCCTCAGACGAATTTGATTATAAAGTTTCAATTTCAAAGATATCTTCAACCTCTGAACTGGTGTACGATTTCATTGATGCCAGCGGGGACCTTCATTTGCTTGACAAGGATATTGCCGAGTGCATCTATACCGGCATTATAACCGATACAGGATCGCTGAGTTATTCGTGCAACTATGTAAAAACATACCTGATTATTGCAGAACTTGTCCGGCTGGGGATCGACGGGGAGCACCTGCACCGGCTTATCTATGATACCTATTCGGAAAGCAGGCTCAGGTTGCTTGGATTTTCCATCAGCGACCAGCTTATCGTCCTTCACGAATATCATACGGCTTTTATCACCCTTTCAAGGGCTGACCTGGATAAGTTCAACCACCAGATAGGAGATACCGAGGGCGTTGTAAATTATGCCCTCTCCATAAAGGATATCAATCTTGCCGCTCTCTTCATGGAGCGGGATGGAATCGTAAAGGTTTCCTTCAGGTCAAAGGGCAATTTTTCGGTCGACAAATTTGCCAGGGAACATTTCAACGGCGGCGGCCATCGCAATGCTGCCGGTGCCAATTGTGACACTACCCTGGAAGAGACAGTTAACAAATTCAGGGAGATATTACCTCAATACCAGGCAACCTTAAAATCGGTTTATTCGTGACACTCCATTGTCAAGAGAACAATGCACCCGGCTTTGCAGGAGGGATGATCCTGCCGGGCGGTTCAGCCTCCTTTATTATATGGGGACTTGGGTTGTGCCTGTTCTTATTGAATTCGTGCAGCAATGATCCCGTGCAGGTCAAGGGAACCGATCACATGCCGGTTGCAGAGGATACAGTTGTCAGGTACAACCACGAAGTTGTCATGGAAGAAAACCAGGAGATTGAAGATTTTATCCTCCGGTATCACTGGAAAATGAACAATTCGGGGACCGGCCTGCGCTGGATGATCTATAAAAACGGCAAAGGCCGGGTTACAGGCAGCGGTGAGATTGCCTGTATAAAATATACGGTCAGGCTTATCAATGGTGACCTGGTTTACCGTTCCGACAGTATAAAGCCTTTCGAATTTGAGACAGGCAAGGCAGAGGTCCCCAACGGGCTTGAGGAGGGGGTGTTATTGATGCGGGAAGGAGATCATGCCAGGCTCATTTTACCATCGCACCTGGCTTTCGGGTTATTGGGCGATATGGATAAAATCAGGAACAGGGCTATCCTTGTTTACGATATAGAACTTTGCCTGGTAAAGCCCGGAAGAAAATGAGGAAAAATAATTTTAAATCAATGTGATCCAGGTTAAAATGAAGGCAGGACTTTACTACCTTTGCCGGTCCAATTGATGCTCTTCACCGGGTATTCCCCTTTGCGGCAAAAATAGGTTATTTGTTTTACAAAGAGGTGGTTACAGTATCAGAAAAAATTAATTCAACCAATATTAACCAAACTGTTAAAATGCAAAGTATGAAAAAAGTGTTTTTGAATCCGTTGGTCATAGTGATGTTGTTTGCTCTGACTATGTCATCTTGTTCATCAAAGTATCCTGGCTACGATAAAACAAAGACAGGCTTGTATTATAAGTTATATAAGGTTGGTAAAGACACGGTCAAGCCAAAGGTTGGCGATTGGGTTTCTTTGTACATGCGCTACACATATAAGGATTCAACTTTGTTTGACAGTAAAAAGGCAATGGGTACACCGGTCCGTTTCCAGCTTCCTCCTTCTGATTTCAAAGGTGACATCTACGAAGGAATTCATATGATGTCGGCCGGCGACAGTGCCGGTTTCGTCATCAATGCCGATTCCCTGTTCAAAAAGACATTCCGCCAGCCAAGCCGTCCTAAATTTATCGACAGCAATGGAGTGCTTCGTTTTTATATTACCCTTCTGTCGGTTGATTCTCCGGATAAAATGATGAAGAAGGAGATTGAGGACATTGCGAAATATGTGGCCGATAAAAAAATCACTGTGGCACCATCGGCATCAGGTGTCTATTTTATCGAACAGGTCAAGGGAGCCGGCATGAAGATTGATTCAGGTGCATGGGTAACCGCCAACTTTAAAGTCTCTCTCATCGACGGGAAGCAGATTTTTGCTTCTGCCGACCGCGGCGAACCGATGGTATTCGAATTCGGCAAACGCTTTGATACCCGTGGTTTTGCTGAGGGTGTCGGACAGATGTTGAAAGGTGGCAAGGCAACCCTGCTTGTTCCTTCTAAAATGGCCTTCGGGGAAACCGGGAATCCAAAAGCGAGCATCCTTCCATTTACCCCGATCGTTTACGATGTTGAAATTGTCAATGTGCAGTCAAAGGCCGATCATGAAAAGCAGCTGGTTGCCGACAAGAAGAAAAAAGAGCAGGCGCTGGAGACCAATAAAAAGCAGGAGAGCAGCCTCAGGGATAAATATCTCAAGGAGCACAAGATCACTGCAAAAGCAACCCCTTCGGGGCTGATCTATTTCGAAAAGGTAAAAGGAACCGGTGCCAGGGCCGTTGCAGGCAAGCAGGTGAAGGTACATTACGTCGGAACTTTGCTGAATGGAACCAAGTTTGATTCATCCCGCGACAGGAATGAACCTTATGCCTTTACGCTGGGTATGGGACAGGTTGTCAAAGGTTGGGACGAAGGCATCGCCATGATGAATGTTGGCGGAAAAGCCACCCTGGTTGTTCCTTCGTCACTGGGATATGGTGCAGAGGATAAAGGTGTTATTCCTCCTTATTCAACCCTTGTATTCGAGGTTGAGCTTATGGATGTAAAGGATGCCCCTGCACATACCAAATAGGCTGCAAACAGGATAGATTAATCGATTGAAAATGACTCCGGTAGTTTGTAGCTGCCGGAGTTTTTTTTTAGTTTCCGGCAGGTGGTCAGGGCAGACGACGCAGGTCTTATAGGAGCAGGGGGGAAGAGTGCGAATGGGAGAGCCTGATTTTAATGATAAATCAGAAAGATCACCGGTTTTTTATTGATATCGGGTTTGAGTTTTTTCCAAGCCCAAATCGGTTTTGCAGTTATGGATTCGTGTTCTCCCGTCACATCACAGGCAATACAGAGCATGGTTTTATCATTGCACGCCGAGGTCAGTGATTCCAGCATCTGGAGGTTCCGGTAGGGCGTTTCAATAAAAAGCTGGGTCTGGTCCTTTTCATAGGCAGTCCGCTCAAGTTCCTTTATTTTTTTAACCCTTAAGGCTTTGTCCGAGGGTAGATATCCTGAAAAGCAGAAATTCTGCCCGTTAAACCCTGATGCCATCAGCGCCAGCAGGAGTGACGACGGACCGGTAAGCAGACCCACCTGGATGTCAAGTTGGTGGGCGACTGCCACAATGGCTGACCCGGGGTCGGCGACACGGGG
>JBAXFZ010000317.1:0-5450 GCA_037139685.1 Bacteroidota bacterium | reverse complement strand
CCTGGCCGCCCGATCCAGCATAAAAGGGCGTTTGCCCCATGACGAGGTGATACAGCTCCTGTCCCTTGGCCACCACCTTGCGATACCTTGAAATTCCGGTTTCAGCCTCAAGTGTGTCATAGCCAATAAATTCGGGCAACCCTGCATCTTCACGGATGATTACCCAGTCGGAGGCATCAACAACGGCATCCTGGCGTGAACGTGCCTTCTGTTCGGCAAGTCCCTTTGAGAAACCCTCCATGTCGACACTCCAGCCGATTTCACGGGCCATGAGCTGGGTAAGATCAATGGGGAAGCCAAAGGTGTCGAACAGTTCGAAGGCGAAGGTGCCGTCGATGATGAATTTGTGATTTGCAGCTGAGGGTTTAAGTGTTGATGAATCTTTAGCCGGGATCCCAGCTGATTTTGATTCGATATAGGCGTTAAATCGCTGGATTCCCGTTGATAATGTCCTGAGGAAGGCGGCTTCTTCCTCACGGATTACATTGGTAATCAAATCCTTTTGAGAGACCAGTTCGGGAAATACCTGGCCCATCTGCGAAATCAGCACCGGGATGAGTTCATGGATGAATGGTTCTTTGAAACCCAGGAAGGCATAACCGTAACGGACGGCCCGCCGGAGGATCCTGCGGATCACATACCCTGCCTTCACATTCGAAGGAAGCTGCCCGTCGGCAATGGCAAAGGCGATGGCCCTCAGGTGGTCGGCCACGACGCGCATGGCAATATCCGACCTCGTCTCTTTTCCGTATGGGATGCCCGATTGTGCTGCAATCACCTGGATAATGGGCTGAAAAACATCGGTGTCGTAATTCGATTTTGTTCCCTGCATCACCATGCATAACCGTTCAAAGCCCATCCCCGTATCAACGTGTTTGGCAGGGAGTTCAACCAGCTGCCCGCTGGTCATCCTGTTATACTGGATAAAGACCAGGTTCCATATCTCAACCACATGGGGATCTCCCTTGTTTACCAGCTCCTTCCCCGGTACCCGACGTTTTTCACCAGCATCGCGGATGTCGGCATGTATCTCTGAACAGGGTCCGCAGGGCCCGGTATCTCCCATTTCCCAGAAATTATCCTTCTTGGAACCAAGCAGGATGCGGTCTTCGGAAATATGCTGTTTCCAGAATTCGTATGCTTCATTGTCACGGGCCAGCCCTTCACCTTCATCACCTTCAAATACAGTGACATATAGTGAATCGCGATCGATTTTCAGCACCTCCGTCAACAACTCCCAGCCCCAGGCAATGGCCTCCTTTTTGAAATAATCGCCAAATGACCAGTTTCCCAGCATTTCGAACATGGTATGATGGTAGGTGTCGTGGCCAACCTCTTCAAGATCATTGTGCTTCCCCGAAACACGAAGGCATTTCTGGGTATCGGCTACCCGGCTTGCGGTGCTGGCCCTGTTTCCAAGGAAAATATCCTTGAACTGGTTCATCCCGGCATTGGTAAACATCAGGGTGGGATCGTTCTTGACAACCATGGGGGCTGATGAAACGATTTCATGTTGCTTTGACCGGAAGAAGTCAAGAAAGGTCTGGCGGATATCTGTAGAATTCATTTAATATTATGATTAACAATAGATTAACAAACTTTAACAATTTTTAAAACAGGGAAACGGCTGCAAAGTTAATTATTTACTTAATTTTGTAGCTGTTAGCCCCCCTGTTTTGACTAATTCTTTATTTACCTGTCGATGAGCAAGGTAAAGTACAAGTTCAATAAAAAATCTTTAACCTTTGACCGGGTGCATACAACAATGCGCAAGCGGTTGCTCTATTTCTTTTCCCACCTCTCAACGGGGGTGGTATTTGCTGCAGTGGTACTGGTGCTGGCTTATAACTTCCTCGACTCACCAAAGGAAAAGGCGCAGAAGCGGGATATTGACCAGATGAAACTCCAATACCAGATTGTAAATGATCAGCTTGACAGGGTGACAAAAATACTGGCCGACCTGCAGGACAGGGATGATAATATTTACCGTGTGATTTTTGAGTCAGAACCCATACCCAACGCGATCCGGTCGGCCGGGATCGGCGGGATTGACCGTTTTGAGGCGCTCAAGGGTTATTCCAATTCCGAGCTTATGATCGAGACGGCCAAAAATGTTGACAAGATCATGGGCAAGTTGTATGTCCAGTCAAAATCGTTCGACGAAGTATTCAACCTGGCGAAGAACAAGGAGAAGATGCTTGTCTCCATTCCTGCCATCCAGCCATTGAACAACAAAGACCTGAAGAGGATCGGCTCCTATTTCGGTGCACGGGTCGACCCGTTTTACAAGGTTAGAAAATTTCACGAAGGGATGGATTTTTCAGCTACGATCGGCACTGAAGTTTATGCCACAGGGAACGGAACGGTAAAAGATGCCGGGCGTGACCCAGAAGGAGGCTACGGCAATGTGATCAGGATTGATCACGGGTACAGTTACCAGACCGTATATGCCCATTTGTCGAGGATTTTCGTTAAACCCGGTCAGAAAATACTGAGGGGTCAGATCATCGGGTATGTCGGGAACACCGGGAAAACAACCTCCCCGCATCTGCATTATGAAGTCAGGAAAAACGGGATTGCCATCAACCCGATCTATTTCTTCTTCAACGACCTCACCCCGGCCCAATACCAGATGATGCTCGAGTTATCCTCGCGTCCTTCACAAACCATGGATTAATCCTGATCACCGATGCTGAGGAAAGACAAGAAAATAGGGAAACTGTATTATTCAATCGGGGAGGTCGCCGGCCTTTTCGATGTGAATGCATCACTGATAAGGTATTGGGAGAAGGAGTTTGACATTCTCAAACCCCAGAAGAACAAGAAGGGAAACAGGTTGTTTACGACCCAGGATCTTGACAACCTGCGCATTATATATCACCTGGTAAAAGAGCGGGGCTTCACGTTGCAGGGAGCAAAAGATAAACTCAAAGAGAATAAACAGGATGTTGTGAACAAGGTGGAGGTTATCGATTCTCTTAACCGGCTCAAGGATTTCCTGCTGGATTTGAAGGAGCAGATATGATGAGGGGGGAGGTGCAGGACCATTCAGATTCATTTTTTGACAATGTATTTGCCGTTGTGCGGCTGATTCCTTTCGGACGCGTAACATCATATGGCGCCATTGCAGAATACCTTGGTACCCGCGGTTCCGCCAGGATGGTTGGCTGGGCCATGAATGCATCGCATACAAGGCTTACAGGTGTCCCGGCTCACCGGGTAGTGAACAGGAACGGATTGCTGACCGGCAGGCACCATTTCGGTACCCCTGCGTTGATGCAGCAGCTTCTTGAAAGCGAAGGTGTTGAAGTCGTTGATAACCAGGTTGCCGGGTTTGACAAGGTTTTCTGGAACCCGATGACCGAAATTGAAATTTGAAACAATTAATTTTTAACCAAACCAAATGACTCTAAATAAAACTCAGATAATTGATGCCTTAAGGCATGTGGATGACCCGGATCTGAAACAGGACCTGGTCACCCTCAATATGATAGACAAAGTTGCAATCGATGGCAATAAGGTCAGCTTTGATGTGGTGCTTACAACACCGGCCTGCCCGCTAAAAAACCAGATCAGGCAGGCATGTATCGATGCCATCCACCAGTATGTCGACCCGGGACTTGAAGTGCTGGTTGAGATGACCTCAAGGGTCACCACACGGCGCAAAGAGACCGACACGATGCTGAAGAATGTCAGGAATATCATTGCAGTCGGCTCAGGCAAAGGGGGTGTCGGTAAATCCACAATTGCAGTGAACCTGGCCGTGGCGCTTGCAAGAAGCGGCGCAAAGGTGGGCCTGATCGATGCCGATATTTATGGTCCCTCAATCCCGATGATGTTCGGGATGCTGAATGAGCGTCCGACCGGGTATGACAGGGATGGAAAAACCTTTGTTTATCCCTTCGAAAAATTCGGGATCAAGGTTTTGTCTATCGGTTTCTTTGTCGACCAGTCGAAAGCGCTCATCTGGCGCGGCCCGATGGCTTCCATGGCCCTGCGCCAGTTGTTCAATGATGCCGAATGGGGTGAGCTTGATTACATGGTGATCGATCTTCCTCCCGGTACCGGCGACATTCCCCTCACGCTGATCCAGGATTTTCCGCTCACCGGTGCCATCATTGTAAGCACGCCCCAGCAGGTTGCAATTGCCGATGTACGCAAGGCCGCCGACATGTTCCGCAACGACAGGATCAATATCCCCATTCTCGGGCTGGTTGAAAATATGTCCTATTTTTCTCCTCCCGACATGCCGGAAAAAAAATATTATATCTTTGGGCAGGGCGAATGCAAGAAATTTGCTGAAGAACTGAAGATTCCCCTGATCGGCCAGATTCCGATTGTTCCGTCAATAGCCGATTCGGGAGATACAGGTGTTCCGGTTGCCAGTGATGACGCTTCGCCGGTGACAGCAGCCTTCATAAAACTTGCTGAAAGCGTGGCACAGCAGATTGCCATTACCAACTCGATCAAAGAGATCTTCGGCGGGGCAAAGTCCTAAAGGAGAAATTACAATTTTCGTGTCACGCGTCACGTGTTCCGCGTCACGATAATATAGTCAGATAAGCCAAATTAGTTATTCATTCAATAATTTTCCCAATGGTTGCAAACGCAGAACTGGAATCAAAAGTAAAAAATGTACTGGAGCAAATCCGCCCTTATCTTCAGGCCGATGGCGGGGATGTGGAATATGTGAACCTCACCGATGACAATACGGTGAACATCAGGTTGCTTGGCATGTGCGGCAATTGCCCCCACAGCCAGATGACCCTGAAAAACGGGATAGAGGCAGCTGTGATCCGCGCCCTTCCTGAAATCAAATCGGTGGAATCCGTTTCAGCTGAATAAGGAAGCAGGAAGTACTCCTGCCTAATTTCCAACCTCCCTTCGCTTTCACCAGGGTGACCAGCGGGGGGAGGGCCGGAAAGTTCCAGGGAAAAAGGTAATCACGACAGGTATTTGCCCACAATGGGCATCCTGCGGCCCATGCCGAAAGCTTTAGGTGAAACCCGGAGTATCGGGGGCGTTTGCGCGCGCTTGTATTCACTGGTGTTTACCAGTTTCAGCACACGCTTTACAGTCGTTTCGTCAAATCCCTCCCTGATCAGATCATCTGGCCCTTTTCGCTGTTCGATGTACCTGAACAGGATCTGGTCAAGGATGGCATAATCGGGTAACGAATCGGAATCCTTCTGATCCGGCCGAAGTTCGGCGGAAGGCGGCTTGACGATCGTGTTTTCGGGAATGACAGTCTCCTCTGCGTTGATATACTTTGCCAGCTCATAAACCTGGATTTTGTAAACATCGCCCAGTACCGACAATCCGCCGCACATATCGCCGTAGAGGGTGCCATAGCCTACAGCGGCTTCGCTTTTATTGGATGTGTTCAGCAGGATGTACCCGAATTTGTTGGATAATGCCATCAGTATGACCCCGCGGATGCGTGCCTGGAT
>JBAXFZ010000316.1:0-5482 GCA_037139685.1 Bacteroidota bacterium | reverse complement strand
GTTTACAGTGCACTCTCGTTAGGATTCCGGCTTCCGGCCCGGATTATCCTTATCCCGCAGACACAATTTGATTACATACGCAGCCGTTTCGTGATGATCAAGGTTGAAGCGGAAAAACAAATGTTTACACACGGGGTGCTAAAACTAACCTATGAACATAACTTTGCGGTTAACATCCGGAATATCCAGGTGGGATTCAGGTACGATTTTTCATTTGCACAGACAGGACTTACTGCAACCAATGGTCATGATGGTACGACCATTGTTGAGACAGCCAGGGGCAGTTTGCTTTTTGACAGGAAGACACATTGGATAGGTGCTGAAAACCTTACCAGTGTTGGTAAAGGGGGGATTGTCATTCAACCCTTCCTGGATTTGAACAACAACGGGAGGCGGGATATGGACGAGCCAAAAGTGATCGGGCTTACCATCCACATGTCGGGCGGGCATATTACCCAAAGCATCCGGGACAGCTCCGTACGGGTTTCCGATCTTGAGCCATTTACGAGCTACTTCATTGATATTGACCGTGCAAGTTTTGAAAATGTTGCCTGGCAGATAAGGAAGCCGCTGATCAGCGTGGCAGTCGATCCGAACCAATTCAAACTAGTGGAGATCCCGGTTTCGGTATTTGGGGAGGTTTCGGGAATGGTTTACCTCGCCGGCGAGAATGGCAACGCAGGGCAGGGGAGGGTCATCGTCTCCTTCTATCGCAGCGATTCCACCCTTGCCGGCCGAACCCTGACTGAAGCCGACGGCTATTATAATTTTCTTGGCCTCGGACCCGGATCATATGTCGTACGGGTTGATGAGGCGCAGCTTCATAAGCTGAACCTGGTGGCAAACCCCGGTACCATAAGCTTTGGCATCGCCAGGTCTATTGATGGCGACCAGGCGATGGGACTTGATTTTATTCTCCGTCCAAATCCTGACGGGAACAAGGGGTTGCCAGCCGATGATAATGGAAACAGGTAGCTGTGCCGGTGCCGGTGCACCTGAATCGCGGAGCGACTGTGAAATGATCCGGGCAAACATGATTTATTTCATATTCCATTATAATTTGGAGATTGACTGGAATGTGAAAAATGTCTATCTTTGAGAATTCTTAGATAATGGGTTTCGTTATAAGAATTCGATTGATGAAATGGAAAAATCTACGGTATAAATTATTTATTGTTAGTATTTTAAGCCTCATTTTCTTTTTGTGCTCCATAACCCATGCCCAGGAAGTTGTTAAGGCGAAAACACAACATGGGCGTGGCTCAATGGATTCACTCAGGGTGCTTGACTCCCTGGTAACCATCAACAAGATCCGCAATAACCTCGTTTCAATTCAGTTTGCAAAACGGGCGATGGTCATTGCCGGCAGGATGCAATCCGATACGGCTTTGGCTGAAGCCTATAAAATGCTTGGAATTGCCTATTTCCCGCACCAGAAGGATTCCAGTTATTTTTATTTTGTCACAGCCCTGAAATTAGCCAACAATTACAGGTTGCTCGATATCAAGATCCCGGTTGTGTATAACCTGGCCATGATTTACAATGCAGCATATAATTACAAGGAGGCGATCACCCTGCTCGACTCTTCGGTCATGATGGCTAAATCAATCAATGATTACCCGGGAATTTCAAGGGCATACAATGCGCTGGGCAATATTAATTCCAACATCCATGATTATAAAAGTGCCCGTGAGATGTATGAATCCGCGCTGGCAGTCGCTCGTAAAAACAACCTGGATGAACAGATGGGGGTGGCGCTTGGAAACCTTGCAAAGATTGCGTTTGAGAAGGACAAGAAAAAATCGATTTCACTGCAGAGAGAGGCCCTGAAGTACTTAAAAAATGAAACCGGAACAGAGGAGGAGATGGCCTATATTCTCATCAACATGGGGAACCGGTATTCGAATCCCGATTCAGCCCTCTATTACTATAAATCAGCATTGAATATCGCCGTAAATGCCAATCTCTCCAAAATCCAGTTTGGCGCTTACAACAACATGGCATACAGCTATCTTGACCGGAAGGATACACAGATGGCAGAATCATGTCTGAAGGATCATGCCATCCCGTTTGCTCTGAAAGAAAACGATCATGACTGGTTGTCATCCCTCTACGACACCTATGCTGATGTATGCGTGGCCCAGAGCGATTACAGGAAGGCGCTTGAAATGCAGAAAAAAGCATTGAAGGAGAGAGTTCTCGATTACAAACAGAAGGCATCCGAACAATTAAGGTTGCTGGCAGCATTGCTTGATCTGAAAAACAAGGAGCTGACCATTCAAAATGAACAAAAAGAGCTGTTAATTCAACGCAACAAACTGCAAAGGACCGAATTATGGCTGGCCATTGCCTTGCTGCTTGTGATGATTTCCGTTTTTGTTATGTTCATCATGCAGCAGCGGAACAGGGTGAAATTACACAGGGAGCAGATTGGTTCGGCCAGGAGGATCATTGAGATGGAGGAAACTGAAAAGGGCAGAACCGCCAGGGAACTTCACGATCTGACCGGACAGCTGGTAATGGGTATTTCCGGCACCGTCGAAAATATTGATTTCCCTGACGTTCATATAAAGGAACAGATTCAATCCCGCATACAGGAGTTGGGAGCCAGTATCCGCCATATCTCTCATCGCATGAACAGGGCGATGATCGAATATTTCACCTTCAAGGAGCTGATATTGGGGTTATGCGAAGACTATAGCAAGCTGTCGGGACTGGTGGTAAAACTCGAAATGGAGGGAGAATTTCCTGATCTGCCCAATGAGCTTGTACTGCATTTCTACCGGATTGCCCAGGAACTGCTGACAAACGCGGGAAAGTATGCACTCGAGAGTAAGATCCTGCTCAGAATAACACAGGATGATGGGAAACTGTTCCTGTTTTATTCGGATAACGGACCCGGGTTTTCCCCGGGTGCAAAAGAGAAGGCCAGTATGGGGATCCTGAATATTTATGAAAGGACTAAATTGTTTGGCGGTCAGGCATTGCTGACATCCGCGCCAGGGAAAGGAACCGCGTGGGAGATCAGGTTCCCGGTTGTGATGAAAAATGTTTTAAAAAGTAACTGACCCGCTATGATCCGACTCTTTGTAATTGAAGATCACCCGGTAATTATTACCGGTTTGAAGAATCTGTTCCGCCCCTCACGGGATGAAATCGAGATAACCGATTCGGCTTTCAATGTTGATGATGCAGTACAACGTGCCAATCCTGAATTGTTTGACATTTTATTGCTCGACCTGTGGCTTCCTGAAGCAAATCCGTTACAAAACGTTAAGAAACTGAAGGACAGGTTCCCCGGAAAGCCCATCGTAATTTTCACCTCAGAAAGTTCATCCTCCTGGCAACGGAAAATGTTCGAGGCAGGGGTTATGGCCTACCTGCTTAAAAGTGCCGACAGATACGAGATAAAAACGACCCTTGGCAAGGTGTTCAAAGGGCAGATCGTTTTTTCAGGCATGGCTGAATCTGACGAAGACAAAAAACTTCCAACCGTACTTACGGGACCGAAATTTCATCTTACTGCGAACCAGCAGGAGTTGGTTGTCCTGCTTTCACTTGGACTTACCCAGCAGCAAATCGCCGATAAGAAAAAAACCAGCGTGTCAACAGTTGAAAAAACGCTTAAACATATAAGGGGAAATTGCGGAGCGAAAAACAATGCCGAGCTGGTCAAAATTTTGCTGGAAAAGGGGTTGATCTGACCATTGTGTAAATAATTTCATACAACTTACCTGTATTAAAATTATACTGTACGAGGAAATTTGTCGGTTAATGGAAATAATAAATTCTTATGTAAATCAATTTTTAATGGCGTGCAGAATGTTCCTGAATAATTCCCACGTTAGTTCTATAAATCTGCTAGATGTAAAATAATTTATCCTTTTTGTACCGGATTACCCCCATCTAATTATGTGGGTTTCCTCAATTGCGTTCATTATAATATATGTTTAACTTTGTAAAATAGTTTTAGGCTTCCTGCTAACGATTATTTAAAAAAAACTTATCATGAAAAAAATAATTTTACTATTCGCTATTTTTTATTTTACTTCATTTGGAGCACTTCGTGCCCAGATCATCAATCCTATTCCGTCCTATAATTACCAGACGACAACTGTCCAGTCACTTTTTGGAGAAATCAGGGTAAGCAACAACGGTAAGGAAAAGAGAGATATGGATGTTGAAATTTCAACAGCATCCCACGGTTCGACACCGATCTTTGCCAAAGTCTGGGTTGTAAAAAAGAATGGAAATATCGTAAAGGGACCTTTCATTATCCATGTTGGTGAGCCATTATCAGTCCCTATTGACAACGGGAAATGGGGCGTAATAGTCAATTGCGACTGGAATGTCTTTATCGATGTGTGGACTAACCACTAAGTCCTTGCCATTCAGATTTTTCTCCGGGGTTATTCAATATTCCCTTTACTTTACTTAGTCTTTTCCCGCTGTAATCAATTCCTCCTTTTCTGTAAACTGATCCTTTGACAGTCATTGCATTTTCAGGTGCCATCCGCCTGCAGGGATTACTGCGTTCTTTGCCATCCAGGAATCAGGTTCAGAATCCCTTCTCTATTACACTCGGTATTTGTGGTTTTCCTGGTAGATTTGTTTGGTTTTCACCCTAACGTCAAATCCGATCCAGGGAAAATTGCCGCCAAAGAATATCATAATGCATTATAGATTAAACTTATAGAATTCCAGGTGAATATTTTTTGCAGGATTGCCATAATTTAACAATATGGATTTCCACCATTGACAATGAAACATCCCTTTACTATCTTTATAAATATTGGTAACTGGTATTTCTTTTCTTCTGGTTGTTGTAGAAATATCACGGGATATCATTTTACATCCCGGAAGAATGAGGAGCCTAAGATGATTTGAAAATCAAAAACAGGCCTGTGGTGGCAGAACATCCGATCCTGGTAATTCCGCCAGGTAAAGAAAAGGAAAATGCATCCCCGGGTTTAAACATCTTTAATGTCATTTTGGGTTGGTATCATGAGATTGAGTGTGTTAAAAATATTGTTCCTGTTTCTATTTACCCCGGTTTGTCTTTTAGGGCAGATTCGAACAAAGACAGTAACCCACTCCCCTGTCATTACTCCGACCATTTCTGGTTCCGATACGGCTTGTGCCAATACAAGCGGCTATATATATGCCACAGAGCCTGGAATGACAAACTATTTATGGGTCGTTTCATCAGGCGGCACCATTTCGGGTGGCCAGGGCACAGCTTCGATCATGGTTACATGGAGCATGGTTGGTATTCAGACCATCCAGGTAATTTATGATCCTGCTACGGTTCCCACGGTTCTGAATGTACAGGTATTGCCTAGTTCGCTGGTTGGTGTCACGACCTCGGTATCATCAAATCCGGTTTGTGCCGGATTTCCTGTATTGTTTACGGCTGTCCCGGAGAATGGTGGTGTTTTGCCAACATACGAATGGAGGATAAACGCGGTAAATGCAGGGAACA
>JBAXFZ010000315.1:0-5491 GCA_037139685.1 Bacteroidota bacterium | reverse complement strand
GTAGCTCCTGTGATCACCATAACCGGCGCCGCAACCACCTGCTCGGGGACTGCAGGCTATGTATATACCACTGAAACCGGCATGTCCAGCTATGTCTGGAACATTTCGGCAGGAGGCACCATCACGGCCGGTGCGGGAACCAGCTCGGTTACCGTAACCTGGAATACAGCCGGGGCGCAGACTGTCAGCGTGAATTACAACAACACCTTCGGATGTTCCGCCGCCGCCCCGTTTGTAAAAAATGTAACTGTAAATGCTTCTCCCGTGCCGACAATCACCGGTTCCGCCACGGCCTGCGTAAACTGGACCAACAACACTTATTCAACGCAGACTGGCCAGACCGGCTATACCTGGACAGTTTCCGCCGGCGGGACCATCACGGCCGGACAGGGAACCAGCGCCATTACCGTAACCTGGGGAACTACCGGTGCCAAAACCATAACTGTCAACTACTCCAACGCTGCGGGTTGCTTTGCTCCCACGGCTACAGTCATGAACATAACAGTGAACAGCCTGCCTTCACCGACGATTACGGGCCAGAACAGCGTTTGTGCCAATTCCGGATACATCAGCTACTCAACTGAAGCTGGAATGACCGGTTATGTGTGGACAGTATCTGCCGGCGGCGCCATCGCTTCAGGTCAGGGAACAAACACCCTGCAGGTTACGTGGACAACAACAGGCCCACAGACTGTTACCGTCAACTATGCCAATGCAAACGGTTGTATGGCCCTTGCTCCGTCGACCTATAATGTAACGGTTAACGGAACACCTGGAACAGCAGGGACGATCACCGGAACCGCAACGGTTTGCGGCGGCGCGCAGGGCATCGCCTACTCGGTCGCCCCCATTGCGGGTGCCCTTGCCTATGCATGGACAGTCCCCGCCGGTGCCACCATCGCCACGGGAGCAAATACCAATGCCATCACGGTGAACTTTGCCGGCAACGCATCTTCGGGTAACATCATTGTTGCCGGGAACAACCTTTGCGGGAACGGAAACACATCGCCAAACTTCCCTGTAACGGTAAATGCACTTCCTGCCAATGCAGGCGCCATCACTGGCGATGCTGGCGTATGCCTGGGTTCAGCGGGTCATGTTTATTCGGTGCCCGTCATTACCAATGCCACCAACTACACCTGGTCGTTACCGGCCGGCGCAACCATTACCGCAGGCCAGAACAGCAGTTCGATCACGGTAACCTTCGGCACATCGGCCGTTTCGGGCAATGTAACGGTGCTGGGGGTAAACAGCTGCGGCAACGGTACGGTATCCCCGAACTTTGCCGTCACTACGCATCCGGTCCCGGCTGCGCCCGTGGTAACTGCAACCGGCAATGTGCTGACCAGCAGCGCCCCGGCAGGCAACCAGTGGTATTATGAAGGTGTTATTATCCCCGGTGCTACCGGGCAAACCTACACGGTAACCCATAACACCGGCTACTACTCCTGCGAAGTTACCCTCAGCGGTTGTTCCTCACCGGTTTCCAACAGGGTTTGGGTGGTGATGACAGGCATCGAGCAGTTACAGGGCAGCAATTTCAACATCTACCCTGTTCCCAACGACGGCATGTTTACAGTTTCACTCACAAGCGAGTCAGAAGAGACCTTTACCATCACCATATTCAGCAACCTGGGAGTCCAGGTCCGGGAGGTGAAGGATATCAGGGTGAATGGCCGCTCCGACCAGCTGATCGACCTGAGACCCGCAGCCAGCGGAGTTTACATGGTTGTGATACGAAACGGCAGCAGTGCGGTGGTGAAGAAGGTTATCATAAATAAATAGCGAATTGCAAGTAAATGGCGAAATAGCGAAATTTAACCATTCACCAAATTTCTACAGGGATTAAATCCGGTTGCGTTTAACTTGCGGGATGGGAAAACGGCGTGGCTGTTTTCCCATCCCGCTTTTTTAGCGGGAGTGAATGAAGGTGCCCGATGCGGCAACTGGATGGCCGGGGGTAAGCAGCCTGTAGCCCATGATTTGCGGTGAAGAAAATCCCGACAGGTCAGCTTTCATGATACGGCCGTTGACGGTTGTTTCATAAAGAATCCTGCCCATCAGGTCGAATATATAAAGCTGCCTGTTGAGGTAGTCCCTTGTGCGGGTAAAGTCAAAAACCGTTTTCCCAGTGGCTTCGGTAAAGACAAGAATTCCTGAATGTTGCGGATTCCTGTCATCCTTTGTCGATACCGTTGATTTCCAGATATTATAGAGAGTCTGGAGAGAATCAATCGGGTCGACAGGGAAAATGCCTGTCAGATTCTGCGGGTAGGCCATCCACAGGTCGAGGTGAAGTGAATCTGCCGGGTCGGTCAGCCTTGCCACCCTGAGAAAGGCCGATTGCGAAGAGGTATTATGGATGGCGCAGCGCGTATCGGCGCCAACAACCTTTGCCCCCTGCAGGGCCGACATCAGCCTGTCGGCGAGTGTTCCCACCGTGTTCAGGAAATGACTCTGCATTGAATCAAGGATGTTTTGTCCCTGCAGGATATTTCCCTGGATCGAATAATATATATGGGCGGTGTCATTTTTATAGTCGGAACAGCTTATCCCCGTATAAGCCGCGCTCCTTGGCGAACCACCGTGGTAATCGGCAATCCCGTATTGCCGGGTGGCAGGCGTGTTGTTGGCATCATAGGCAACCAGCGAATCGATGATGTTCTGCGGTGAAAGTCCCTGTATCATCCAGTCATGCGCATGTTGCTGGTTTGTCGGGCTCCACGCTGCCTGGGTATGGATGACCCCGATGCCGGGTATCACATCGCTGAGAATGGCGGCCCCATGCGGGTAGGTCGCCGATGACCCGACACAGGAAGCGCCGGCGCTGCCAATTTCACCGGTAAGCGAATCAATGGCCACAATTGAAAAGGTGTCCTGGGCGAAGGTATTGCAGCCTGATAATACAATCAGCAGCAGGAGGATAATTCTTGTTGTCATAATGCGAAGCGGGTTTACTGTCGATTTGAACCTGGAAATTGAGGGATAAAGGTACGCTGAAATATCGGAACCAGCGACAGGGAGCTTTATCGAAAAAGCGGAAGGCCATTTTTAGGGAAAAAGCTTTCTGGCATTAAAATTGTTGTATTTTGCTGTCGCGATCATCTCAAGACTCCAAAACAAAAACTGAATCATGGAAACTTTCATTTCAACATTCGCAACAGCAAGGAAAATCATCCTTGCCGGTTTGCTCTTCTTCCCGGTTCTCCTGATGGCAGAGAACTGGCCAAAGGAAATTCAGACGGCAAAATCAACCGTTATCATGTATCAACCCCAGCCTGATTCCCTGAAGAGAGATCATCTTTACTCGAGGGCTGCCATCTCGATTACCACGCCAAACAACCCGACTCCTGTTTTCGGGGCAGTATGGACCGATTCGAGGTTCAGTACCGATCGTGAATCGGGAATCTGCACAATATTCGATGTCAATATACTGAATGTGCGGTTCCCCGGGATCGATACGATCGACCCTGCGAAAATCCAGAAGTTCACCAGCCTGCTTGAGGAGGAGGCCACAAGCTGGAAAGTGGAATTTTCGCTTGATGAACTGAAGTCTTCACTGGCATTGAACCAGGTGGCTGTAAGAAAAAGCGCCGACTTTAAAAATGACCCGCCGGAGATTATTTTCCAGAAACAAAATTCGGTGTTGGTATCATTCGACGGGGACCCTGTTTTCAATGAAATTGAAAATTCGGGGCTTAAACGGGCAGTCAATACCCCATTCCTCGTTTTGCAGGATATGCAGGACCGCTATTTTTATCTTTACGGGTCTGACAACTGGTACAGGACGACTGATCCGGTGAAATACTCGTGGGCCTTCATCCAGCGACCATCCTCAAATGTCTCCAGGTATTATGATGAGATGCAGAAACAGACCGATAAAACCGAGGATCTCACGCAAACTACGGAGGTTTACCAGGCCGGAATCAAAAAATCGGGAATTCCGAGGATTGTTGTCAGTACAAGGCCTGCAGAACTAATCCAGTCGCAGGGAGAGCCAAGGTTCGCCCCGATCCAGGGAACGCAGCTGCTCTATATGACCAACACCGACGACAATATTTTCATGACCATAAATGACAATCAATACTATGTCCTGATTTCAGGCAGATGGTACAGTTCGCCTGCACTCGATGGTTCCTGGTCATACATAGACGCGGATAATCTGCCGGAGGATTTTGCCAGGATCCCCGAAGGGTCGGAAAAGGATATCGTTCTGGCCAGTGTAGCAGGGACCGATGCCGCCAGGGATGCGGTCATGGATGCACAGATCCCGCAGACAGCAGCTGTTGACCGGAAAACGGCACGTTGTGATGTCTCCTATGACGGGGATCCGAAATTTGAACGGATCAAAGGTACCGACCTGGCCAGGGGGCTGAACACGGCAAGTATGGTGTTGCTTTACCGGAACACCTACTATGTTTGTGACAATGCTGTCTGGTTCGTGGGACCGGGACCGGCAGGCCCCTGGGAAGTGGCAACCTCCCTGCCCGATGAGATTCAGAGAATCCCGCCCGACGACCCTGCCTATAATGTAAAGTATGTTTATATCTACGATGTTCAGCCTGATGTCGTTTATATAGGCTACACCCCCGGTTATACGGGTTGTTATGTCTACGGCCCGACCGTCGTTTATGGAACCGGCTGGAATTACCACCCCTTCTATGAACATTATTATTACCCGCGTCCGAGAACCTATGGTTTCTGCATGCACTACAATCCATGGTTCGGATGGAGCATGGGATATTCAATGTCAGTGGGATGGTTTCATTATAATCATGGAAACCACTGGGGACATCATGGCGGTTGGTGGGGACCCTCGGTGTATCGCCCTCCCTACCATCCTCCGTATAACCATTATTATGGTTCCCGACGTCCAACATACCGGGGTGGGCACAATGCCATCAATACAGGCAACAACCGCTCGAATATTTATAGCAGGAGAGGTGACGGCAGTGCAAGGCCGGGTGGCCAGTCCTTCAGGAACCCCCGCCCGGGAGCAGGTGACAGGAATTTCAACAGACCCCCGGCAGGAAATGACAGGAGCAGGCCCGGATTTAACCAGAATTCAAGGGAGTCGAAACCTCCGATCAGGACAACCGGTCAGAAAAACAATGTATTTACCGACAGGAAGGGGGATGTATACCGCAATGAGAACGGGAATTGGCAACAGCACAACGGCAGAAACTGGGAATCGGTGCAGCAGCAACGCAACGGGCAGCAGAAGCCCCCGGAACGCATTGCACCGACTGGCCAGCAGGATCGCAACAGGCAGCAACTGCCACCTGAGCGTATAGCACCGGCAAGCCAGCAGGAACGCAACGGGCAGCAGAAACCGCCTGAACGCATCGCACCAACGGGTCAGCAGGAACGCAACGGGCAGCAGAAACCGCCTGAGCGCATCGCACCAACAGGTCAGCAGGAGCGCATCTGGCAGCAGAAACCGCCTGAGCGCATCGCACCAACAGGTCAGCAGGAGCGCAACGGGCAGCAG
>JBAXFZ010000314.1:0-5492 GCA_037139685.1 Bacteroidota bacterium | reverse complement strand
CTTTCTTGGCGGCAGTCTTTGCGGCGGCACTTGCCAGTTCTTCGGCTTCTTTTGCAGCTGCCACGGGTTCAGTCTTTTGTCTTGCTCCGCTTGCTGACAGATTCTTTTTGCGAGTCCTCTTCACACCCGATGAACCGATGACAATCTTGCCACGTTTCGTTTTTTTATCTCCTTTTCCCATATGATGATGTGTTTAAAATGTCTGATGACCGGCAAATTTAGATAAAATGAACGATTCCACCAAATTATGGAGCGATTGGCTCCAGATAATTATAACGTGCCGATTGTGGGGCCCGATGCAATTTTGCTCCTTCTTTCTGCCAATGCTGACAATACGGAAGATTTGCAAGCCGTGATGCTTGTCAGTAGCAGAAGGAAAATATAAAATGTCAGGGCAGGTTGGCTGTTGGTTTTATACAAGTTCAGGATAATGCGTTTTCATAAAATTCCTGATCAGGATATCTGACCGTTTTATGGAGTTCCTGAGCCAGGTGAGCATGATTTCAGATTGTTCGCTATCGCTGAGCTGCCAGGGGATGGTGGATGCCCTTAGCCTGGTGGTGAGGGTCTGGACAAAAATTGCGGCAGAAACGCTTATATTCAAACTTTCGGTAAATCCGACCATCGGTATTTTGATAAAGTCATCGGCCATTTCGATCGCCAGGGGTGTCAGTCCTGCCAGTTCAGTGCCGAAGATGAGCGCCGTTTTTTGGTCAAGCGGGAGTGTTTCGGGGGTAAAGTCATCCTTGTGCGGGGTGGTGGCAACCAGCCGGTAGCCCTGCCTCCTGAGATTTTCGAGACAGCTCCTGGTGTTGTTTTCGCTGCCACTGTAACTGACCATGTTCAGCCATTTTGAGGATCCCAGGGCCACATCCTGGTTTACCTCGTATTTATTCCTGTTCTCGATTATGTGCACATCCTGCAGACCGAAACATTCACAGCTCCGCAAAACTGCGCTTGCATTATGCGGCTGGAAGATGTCCTCGAGCGCCAGTGTGAGGTGCCGCGTGCGCAAACCAATGGCCGACCGGAATTTTTTATAGCGTTCTTCCGTGATGCAACCTTTGATATATTCTATCAGTTCTTTGGTGATCTCTGTCGTCAGATTATTGACAGGCTCCATGTTCCAGAGTTTCGGGATTTGTGCAAAAGTAAAAAAAATGGACTACTATGCCTTTAATTCAGGAAAAAATGTAATTTTGCACCTCCAAAATTCAGATATCATGGCAAGTAAGCAGGATAAAAAGATTGACAAAACCGAAGAACGTATTGTTGCAGTTGAAGAGGCATTCAGCAGAACCGAACAGTTTATTGAGAAATACCAGCAGATCATCCTGATAGTTATCGGCGTGGTTATTGTCGTTGTTCTTGGATTTTTCGGATTCAAACGTTTTTACCTGGCCCCTAAAGAAAAGGATGCCCAGAGCCAGATGTTCATGGCAGAAAAATATTTCGAGCAGGATTCGCTGAAAAAGGCCCTCAACGGTGACGGACAATACCTCGGATTCCTTGCTGTAATTGATGAATTCGGCATGACCAAGTCAGCCAACCTGGCCCATTATTATGCCGGTATCTGTTACCTCAAAATGGGCCAGTTTGAAAACGCACTGGAGCAGTTGAATAAATTCAGCAGCAGCGACCAGTTTGTGGGACCGATGGCAAAAGGTGCCATGGGTGATGCAAATATGGAGCTCAAACAGGTTCAGAAAGCCGCCGATCTTTATATGGATGCCGCCGAGATGAGGAAGAACGAATTTACCTCGCCGCTGTTCATGATGAAGGCCGGGATGGCCTATGAAGAACTTGGCAATTACGAAAAGGCGCTGAACATCTACAAACAGATTAAAGAGAAATATGCCCGTTCCAACGAAGGCAGGGAGATAGATAAATACATCTCCTATGCTGAGGGACAGATTAAAAAATAATTTCCGGACTGCGATTGAGTGAAACAATCGTAATGCCAAAATTGTAACTTTATAGCCTGACCTGTCAGGCTTTTTTTTTATGGAAAAATTTCCCCGCATCATTTTTTTCGGCACCCCCGGGTTTGCTGTTGCATCGCTCGATCTGCTTGTCAAAAGCGGGTTTTCGGTTGTTGCCGTGGTTACGGCCCCCGACAAGCCTTCTGGGCGGGGATTAAAAGAGACGGCTTCACCGGTTAAGATATATGCTCTTTCAAACGGGATCCCTGTTTTGCAACCCACGAATATGAAGGACCCGTTTTTTTGTGAACAGCTCTCCGCCTTCAAACCCGACCTGCAGATCGTAATTGCCTTCAGGATGATGCCCAAACAGGTATGGGCCCTGCCACCGCTGGGAACCTTCAATCTTCATGCATCCCTGCTGCCGCAGTACCGTGGTGCAGCCCCCATCAACCGGGCGGTGATGAACGGGGAGACTGAAACAGGGGTGACCACCTTCTTTTTAAATGAACAGATTGACACCGGGAAAATCATCTTTTCGGAAAGAATTAAAATCGCACCTGATGAAACAGCCGGTGAGCTGCACGACCGGATGATGGTGACCGGTGCGGAACTGGTAATTAAGACTGTCGGGCAGATCGCGTTTGGGAAAACCAGTGAGATATGCCAGGAGTCGCTGATCGTTGATCCTGCGGCATTAAAAACGGCCCCAAAGATATTTATGGAGGATTGCAGGATCGACTGGAACCGGGATGTACTCAGCATTCATAATTTCATCCGGGGACTGAGTCCGCATCCGGGGGCCTTTACCGGTTTGAAGATGGCGGATGGCGGAAGTCACATCCTTAAATTATTCCGGGTAATTCCAGAAATTTCAGATTTGAATTATTTGCCTGGTAAGATTTATTCCGATGGAAAATCCTTCCTTAATATCGGTGCAAAAAACGGAATTATTCATATCACCGAGCTGCAATTGTCAGGGCGCAAAGTCATGAATAGCGGGGATTTCCTGAGGGGCTTCGGGAAAATAATTACTGAAACCTATGGTATTTAACCGTTTCAGGGGGTGAGATATTAACAAATATTCCATGTTATCAACATTTTCAACTGTTTTCGAGGCAAAACACTTGACTTTTTTTTCAGATATCTTATATTTGCAATGATTATTAATCATCTATTAATTAAAACTTCAGAAAAATGAACAAGGCTCAATTAATCGAAGCAGTTGCCAATGATGCCAAAATGACAAAAGCAGAAGCCAAAAGAGCTCTGGAAGCTGTTATTTCAGCCACTTCAAAGGCTCTGGGAAAAGGCGAAAGAGTTGCTTTAGTAGGTTTTGGTTCTTTCTCCGTTTCGAAGAGAGCTGCCCGCAAGGGACGCAATCCTCAGAATGGAAAAGAGATCAAGATTGCTGCAAAGAAAGTTGTAAAATTCAAAGCCGGCGCAGAACTTGGCAAAAAAGTAAAGTAGATCTTTGCTATGCTTCATCGTAAAACCCGGCTTCTGCCGGGTTTTTTTATGCCAGTAAATCCAGGGAAAGGCAGCGGGCAACCGGAGTTATCCGCGAAAGCGGAAACGATATGGAAGCAGGGCGTCAGCACCTGCATAATCAACTCCCACCCTGGGCCCGGCTGTAATCATCCCGGGACCGACTGCCAATCCTTCGTTTTCAACCCAGATTGCAGGCGGTTCAGTCGTTCCCGAGATATTTGAGAGCGGAAGTCCTGAATGTGAATAATGAATTCCCAGTAATTTAGAAACCTTGCCGGGCCCTGTTCCCGCTCCCTTTGATAACCGGGCAGTGGCTGTACGACCCAGCATGATCTCTGTCCCTTCGGCTGGGATAATCCCGCGGATCAGAACGGCATGGGGGATACCCTCCACGTTTGTAACGATATTGAAAAGCGAGTGAATTCCGTAGCAGAGGTAAACATAGGCGGTGCCGCCACCGGCATACATGACTTCGGTACGTGCGGTCCTGCGCCCTCCGAAGGCATGCGACGCCCTGTCGGTTACTCCGGCGTAGGCCTCAGTTTCGCAAATAATTCCCGAAGTTATTTTGCCGTCGAAAACGGTGATGATTTTTTTACCGATAAGTTCCTTGGCGACCTGGACAACGTCGGGGCGGAGGAAAAAGGAGGGAGGAAGCAGCATTTACAGGTTTCGATTTATGATTACCTATCAGGGAACAGTTTTCATTACTAAGGTTTTATACAGTCGAAGCAAACAAATGGAACCGAAATCACCAGTTCACCCTGTTCTTTGGCCAGGCTGTTAAGTTTCTGCTCGACGAGCATAAAAATCTGCTCCGCCTGGTTTTCCTGCAAAATGGATTTCCAGGATTCTTTAAAGGAGGTACGGATTAGGTAATTGTCAAGGAAGGTTGTTCCGTCGTTGTACCTGAGTTTGAATCCATCAACGTTGATGGTATTGATGGCGAAGCCCGAACTTAAAATAAGCTCCTTTAGGTATTCAACGGGTTTGCGCTTTTCGGAAATATGGTCGTGCATTTTCTCAATTTCGCGGGTAAGCCCTAGCCCTGCCAGTGTCTCTTCGAAAATATCATAAAACTCAACCATCGTGTGGGGCAGGTTCATGGTGAGCACCATCTGGGCCCCTTCATCCGCAACCCGGTAACATTCGGCCAGTGCGGCCGCCTGGTCTGTAACATTATTCAACCCGTTGTTCGAAACAATAAGCCCGAAATACTCATCAGGAAATGGAATTTCCTCTGCAAATCCCTTAACGATTTTTGCAAAATCGATGCCTTTGAGCTCCTTTTTGGCCGTGATCATGGCGATCGAATCATCCGAAGGGTCAAGCCCGTAAACTGTGCATGTTTTCCCCATCCTGCCGGCCAGCTCCAGCATCGGGAAACCTCCTCCGCTGCCAATGTCAAGAATATTCATATTGGGCTTCATCTTTACTGTATCCAGCAAGGTTAACCCGAAGGGCGCCGACCACAGGGGGAGGTCGTCGTAGGAAAGAAGGAGGTTGGGAAAGGACATAATTAAAATTTAAAATGCAAAATGCAAAATGCAAATTGCAAAGTGCAAAAATAAAATATTTAATTTGAATAATGAATTGGTAAATACAAGGGAAATGTTACATATACGTTAGTCATTAGTTTGATAGACAGTGTTATACTATTTGTGATAAATTGAAAGAAATTCACCGGTATAGACCTGCAACCAGGAAAAAATGCCGGATAATGAACACCTGCAGATCGTGAAATTCATCTGCGGTATTATCTTACCGAAAAGTCACGATTCCATACTATCGCAGTCAATATCAACTATATACCACCAAGCCCTGAGAAAAAAAATCAAAATAATAAATAAAGAAAGCATGAAAATTCAAAAATTAAAATGCAAAATGCAAAAAGAAAAATAAAAAAACCAACTCAAAACGAATCCTGGTTGTAAAAAAAAAGCAACAACATAATCGTATCCTTACCTTAGCATACCATTGTATTTTCTAATCATCCCATCATCCCATCATCCCATCATCCCATCATCCCATCAACATATCTGCACATTAGCACATCAGCATATAAGCACATCAACCCCC
>JBAXFZ010000313.1:0-5494 GCA_037139685.1 Bacteroidota bacterium | reverse complement strand
AACTTTAAGGGAGCTTCAAAGGAATAGGTGATAAATCATCGTTGCACGAAGCAAACACGAAGTCTGCCTCTATTGCTTTTTCCCGGTGTTGGGAATACATATCTTCTGAGTACACCTCTATTTTGATATACAGTTTGATGTTCCCGGCTTTTGAAATTGTGCCGGTTATTTCCACTATGGTATTAGGCAAAATTGGCTTCAGGAAACGAACATGTTCAATTTTTACGGTGATCATCCGTTGACGGGTGTAGCGCGTTGCCGTAATAAACGCAACTTCATCAAGCCATTGCATGGCCTCGCCGCCAAAAAAGGTTCCATTTGAGTTCAGGTGCTTTGGGAAAACAACCCGGTATTGCTGAGTTTGGGAGATTGAGGTATTGAGTTGGTCAGGCATTTTTTTTTTTGCAAAGTTAATGTATTGCGAACATATGTTCACTACTTTTGCAATGATAGAATATGACGATCACATCCTGCATCAATAGTGCTATCTCTGTTGAAAGAAAAAAGGCCAGTGATTTCGTGAAATATTAAACTCTAAAATAAAAAAAATGGATTTAAAAGATGCTGGTTTCGACACCAAACTCATTCATGCCGGGGAAATCGATGATCAATTCGGAAGTGCGACCGTTCCCATTTATCAAACTTCCACCTTCCGGTTTAAAAGCGCCCAGCATGGGGCTGATTGTTTTTCAGGCGCCAGCGATGGCTATATTTATACGAGGATTGCAAACCCGACGATCCATGCCCTTGAAGAAAATATTGCCGCTCTGGAAAACGGATATGGCGGTATCGCTACCGGATCAGGAATGGGCGCCATCACAACAATTTACATGGCACTGTTGAATGGAGGAGATCATATAATCAGTACCGACGCGGTTTATGGACCAGCAAGGGGTGTCCTGGAACAGGATTTCGGCCGTTTTCATGTTGAGGCCTCATTTGTAAATACGGCAGATGTCGAGGAGATCAAAAAAGCAATCCGGTCGAATACAAAAGTACTTTACATTGAAACCCCGGCAAATCCTACGATGGAGATCACCGATATTGCTGCTTGTGCTAAAATCGCCAGGGAGAATAACCTGGTATTGGTTGTGGATAATACCTTTTGCACTCCTTATCTGCAGAAACCATTGGATCTTGGAGCAGATGTCGTGCTTCATTCCGTCACCAAGTTCATCAATGGCCATGCTGACATTGTTGGTGGGATTATCATTACCAAAGAAGCTGTTTTATACAAGAAAATCAGGCATTGCATGGTCTATATGGGTTGCAACATGGATCCCCATCAGGCATACCTGGTATTTCGTGGAGTAAAAACCCTGTCATTGCGCATTGACCGGAACCAGGAGAATGCTGTTAAAGTGGCTGATTTTCTTGAGAACCATCCTAAAGTCGCCTGGATCAAATATCCCGGGTTAAAATCACACCCGCAGTATGAATTGGCAAAGCGGCAAATGACAGGCGCTGGCTCCATGATCAGTTTCGGGCTGACCGGTGGTTTTGAAGCAGGTAAAAAGCTGATGGACAATGTTCATCTTGCTGTTCTGGCGGTATCACTGGGCGGCGTTGAGACACTGATTCAGCATCCTGCCTCCATGACCCATGCAGGTGTATCAAAGGAGAACAAAGAACAAGCTGGCATTACGGATGATTTGGTAAGGTTCTCGGTAGGTATCGAAAATGCAGAGGATATCATCAGCGACCTGAAACAGGCATTGGAAAAGGTTTAATAACCTCGAATTCCTGAAATTCAGGAATGTCCCCCGATAATAATGCGCATAATTTTAAAATTCAACACGAAAAACCTGACAACCTGCCAGGGAAAGAATTTACGCCAGAATCTTGTTGAGCTGGTTGGGTAAGGAGGATTTGTGATCTCTTTCGGTCCGGGGGTAATATGTTTTTCTTGCATGACGGTTTTTATTGGAACAGAATGCTAATCAATGTTTATAATAAATAATGGTGTTATTCAGGGATTAAAAACCAGAACGGTTTAGCTTTTGCTTTATAGATAAACAGGTAATGCAACAGCAATTTTACCCAATGGCCGGCAAGACCGGGTTCCCCTACGGTATAATTCAAGTCCCTTCCCCAGTCAGGAAAACGTTTATAATCGGGTACGATCGGAAAAACTGTCATCGATGCCGCCATACCATCGCGCAATCCATAACCAGAAGAGATAATGCAGGCTGCGCCCATCCTCGCCATGGAAGCCTTATGCGGAGACTCCTTCCTGCCGGTTTTTATCCGGTCGATGATGTTGAGCGCGACAATTTTTCCGATTACGCCTGAAGGCATACCAGTCCTGGGCGCCGTTGGAAAGATCGCGAGCCCGCTTTTACTGCTTCTTGGCTGTGAAATCGGGTGAGGCACGGCAAAGGCGATGCCAGCAGCAAAGATGTTCGGATATGCCGGGCTTTCATAAGTTGAAGGCCAGTCACCTGCACTCCATTCTGTAAAGGGACGACTCGTGTAATCCGCATCCACCTTCATAAATCCGCTGGGGGCAAACAGTTTCGAGGTGACATCTTCGCCATTGCGGTCAAAGGCCTTCATCCCGGCACCGGCAAAGGACGGAATCAGCATGGCGAAATCAAATTCCTGGACATGTTGCTCGCCATCCAATGTTTCATAATGGGCTCTCCCCTCTTCTACTTTTGTAATGCCTGCCTTGGTAATCCAACGGATACTATATTCGGCAAGGATCGATTCAGCAAAGACCCGAGTTGAGGTGACATAACCGCCTTTCTTAATAAAGGCGCCCCCCATCCCGAAGTCACCCACCTCATTTTCATTGGTAATCCAGGTAATCTCTGCCATATGATTCAGTTTGCGCTTTGATATTTCAAAGGCAACATTCAGTGCATATTCAAATGCGGCGCCCTGGCAAGTGGCTGTCGGATGCCCGGTTCCAATAAGGAAACGCTGCTTTTCTCCCTTTGCCATTTTATCCAGGGACTTTTGAAGATTCACCCATGCCTCTTCAGCATGCGGGTAGGTGCATACTGAATTGGTAAAACCTTTTGGTCCCAACCCTTCTGTGGCTGCAAAGTTCAGCTTCGGGCCCGTGGCATTCACCAGGTAATCGTATTCGACTCTCCCTGACTGCCCTTCCTTAGCTGCATTCGTATATTCAAACTCCACGTATGGTGCATCGTTTCCTGCTTCACCTTCAGGATGAATGGCGGTTGCTTTTCCCTGTATAAACTCGATTCCTTTCCTGCGATACACAGGTTCAAGCGGGAATGATACCTGTTTGGCTGTCATCTGGCCAATTCCCACCCAGATGTTTGAGGGGATCCATTGATACTTGTCATGCGGGCTGACTACGATCACCTGGTGGTTTTTGCCCAGCTTGTGTTTTAACAACAAAGAAGTGGTATGGCCGGCAATGCCAGCCCCGAGAACGACTATTTTTTTCATCCGGATGAGCTTAATGTAAAATTGATTGGGATGCCCCGTAATCACTTCAAAAATAGCAATGATTTAATTATAAACAAACTATTTTCCCTTCACTGGATATTGCCATTGAACGACTACTCATGCACTCCCGCCTGTTTTGTGAAGATCAGCCTTAATGCCATGATGATCAGGAAAATTCCAAAGACTTTTTTCATGATATTTTCCGGGAGGTTCAACGCGATCTTTGATCCAACGTATCCGCCAATCATAAAGGAAACTGCAATAATTGCGGCATACCATAAATTCACCTGGCCGGCTTTATAGTAATTATAAGCTGCAAACAGCCCAATAGGTGGCAACATTACCGCCAGGCTGGTGCCCTGGGCCGTATGCTGATCAACCCCAAGGAAATATACCATGGCGGGAATCATGATGATGGCACCACCAATGCCAAAAATTCCGCCGAAAATTCCGGCCATCAGTCCAATGACTATAAGTATTAATGCTGTTGTTGTTTCCATTTTTTGTTCCTGGTATAGAATTAAATTTAAATTCAATTCAAAGATTAGTAGACTAATCCCATTATATTTTGTAGAAATGTTGGCAAACTGGGCTAACAGGTAGCCGAATGAAAAACTTTTAATCTGAAATCTGGCATGGTTGTGTAAAAATAGTAAAATTAGCAGTCGGTTAAAAAATTAGTGATATTTATGCGATTTAATAAAATTATTGTTTACTTTTGCACCGTCTTAAAAACAGCTTTGAAAGAAGATTAGGCGTAACTTTGAATGAATCACAATATCATGGAAATAAAAGAAATAAATAACCGGTACAGCGAACTGGCAGAATCGGAATGCTGCCTTTCCTGCGGTGGAGCGATCAACTATGCTGAACCTAAATCAGGAGAAGTGTGTGTTGACCTGGGCAGTGGTCGTGGAACGGATGTTTTACGCATGGCTGAATCGGTTGGCGCAACCGGATTTGTTTACGGAATAGACATTTCTGATGGTATGCTTGATAAAGCCCGCCGCAATGCAGAGAAATTCGGGGTAACCAATGTCGGTTTTGTGCGGAGTGAACTTGAAAAGCTCGAACTTCCAGATAAAGTGGCAGACCTGGTTATCTCCAATTGCACGCTGAACCATGCTGCCGACAAGCAGTCGGTCTGGAACGAAATCTACCGAATCCTTAAGAAAGGCGGCAGGTTTGTGATCAGCGATATCTATGCCACCACTGCAATTGCAGATGAATACAGGAATGATCCTGTGGCAGTTGCTGAATGCTGGGCCGGATCGGTGACCCGTGCAGAGTATATGCAACAACTGGAAAAGGCAGGTTTTGCCTCGGTTGAAATTATCGAAGAATCAGCCCCCTATGCCAAGGGAAAGGCAGAAGTGGCCAGTTTTACCATTGCCGGGAAAAAAGGTACTAATTAATATAAACTCTAAAAATTCAAACAATGAAAAGTCTAGTTAAGAAAAAGGTAAAAGTTCCAAAGGCAGAAACAAAAAAGGTAGCACAGTGTTGCGCCAAAACGTCGAAAACCATTGTGGGTTGTCACGATTAAGATTTGTTAACCAATGATTTACTCCAAACACAATATTTTTTCCAGGATCGCAGGATCAGATAATTTTTTCATCGTTAACCTGCTCAGCGGCAGCGCGGACATCTTAAATCCTGCCGAGGGGAAAATGGTGCATGAACTGCTTGAGGGGAAAGGGATTGCTGATGAGTTCCGTGTAAACCTGGAAGAGAATGGTTACCTTGTGGATGAGAAGGAGGAAGAACTGCTGTATCGCAGCAAGTACCTTGATTTCATTGATACCCGTGATGAGGATGAACTACAGTTGTTTTTCGTCCCCAATTACAGCTGCAATTTCGCCTGCACCTATTGCTACCAGGATGAGTATGCCAACGCAAAGCAGGAACTCACAACAGAGGTCATTGATGCATTCTTCCATTACGTCAACCATGAATTTGCAGGACGCAAAAAGTACCTGACGGTTTTTGGAGGAGAACCCTTGTTGAATTCACCAAAACAAAAAGGGTTGGTTGTCTACATGCTGAAACTGGCCAATGAATCAAACCTTGA
>JBAXFZ010000312.1:0-5498 GCA_037139685.1 Bacteroidota bacterium | reverse complement strand
ATTCTTAATCTTCTGACTGAAGATAATTTGCCGAGCTATCACACCGAAATTGCTTATGCAAACAAGCCATACCGCCTGCAGAACATCTTTTATGATTTTGACAAATGGAACATCCGCCAGGATGCAAAACAATCGCTCGACCAGCTTGTTCTGCTGATGAAGGAGCACCCGGTTATTATTGAACTGGGGTCGCATACCGATTGCAGGGGGACGGAGGAATACAACCGGGTTTTGTCGCAACGGAGGGCCGAATCGGCCGTAAAATATATCGTTTCGCAGGGGATATCGCCGTCGAGGATCACCGCCAGGGGTTACGGGGAGTCGCAGCCGGCAAACAACTGCAGGTGCGATACCGGGGTTCAGTGCAGCGAAGCGGAACACCAGTTCAACCGGAGGACGGAGTTCAGGATAACAGGCAGCACCGCACTTCCCCCCCCATGAGTCATTCACCGGTAAAACCCAGGAACACTTAGACCAGGCCAGCGACTCGTGCTAATTCTCAGTGTTTCTTAGTGAACTTAGTGCGCTTATTGGTTTTCTTTATTGTTGTATTTTTATCCGCCAATCAACTATATTTGCCCCGAAAAAAATATGCATCCATGAACAGAATCCTACGACTTTCACTTGTATTGTTTCTTGCAGGTATTGGCACAGCCACATTTGCCCAGTTCTCAAACCTGATCGTGTTTACCCAGGAAAACCAGCCCTTCACTGTAATCCTCAACGGCATCCAGCAGAATCCCTCTTCCGAAACCAATGTCAAAATTACCGGGTTAAAGGCGCCCAGTTACAAGGTTAAGATAATTTTCGGCAACGAGGCCATCCCGGAGATCGGCAAGACGGTTTACCTGCAGCCCGAGACCGAATCCACCTATGAGATCCTGAAAAACAACAAGGGTTTGTTTGTTCTGCGGATGATGAACAGTATTCCCATCGACGCTGCCTCTGAACCTGTTGCAGGGCAGGACATTTACACATACACGACAACACCCAGGATCAGTTCAACCACCATCAGCCAGACAACCACCACTGTAAATGCCGGCGGGTTTACCGGGGGAACCAGTATTACGACCACCACGACGGAAACCAGTTCAAACGGGGGATCCCAGGGAACAATTGAGGTCAGCAGCAATAACAACCAGTACAACAACCGCGACAAACATAATGGCGGTGGCGGCGAATGGCACAAAGACAGGGACAGCCGCAACCGCCACGAAGGCAACAAAAACCATGATGACGGCGAACGTGATGATTATTCAGGACCCAGGGGTTGCCCGAAACCTATGGGCCAGCAGGCATTTGACCAGGCCCTTGAATCGATCTCATCGAAGAGCTTTACCAGCAGCAAAATGACTGTTGCCAGGCAGGTCGTTCGCACCAATTGCCTCAGGTGCAGCCAGGTGAAGGAGATCATGAAGCAGTTCTCATTTGAATCCGACAAACTCGAGATTGCAAAGTTCGCATACAAACACACGTGGGATGTTAACAATTACTTCCTGCTTAACGACGCATTTGAATTCGATTCGACGATCGACGACCTGAACAGCTTCATCCTCAAGAAATAATCCCTGTTCATGAAAAATGTCCTTCGCAGGATACTGACCTTCCTGAAGTATTTTGTCATCCTTTATTTTGCCTCCTCATTCTTTTTTGTGATCCTCTACAAATTTGTCAATCCTCCTGTAACCCCCCTTATGGTGATCAGGCTGGTTGAACAGGCAACCGAAGGGCAGACCGTCAGGTTAAAGAAGCAGTGGGTTACCCTGGGCGATATCTCCCCAAGCCTGCCGCTCGCGGTAATTGCCTCCGAAGACAACCTCTTCTTCGAACATTCAGGTTTTGACTTTGAATCGATCGAAAAGGCACGGGAATTCAACAAGGAGAAACAGGGCAAAAAGGTCAGGGGCGCCAGCACCATCTCGCAGCAAACGGCAAAAAACGTGTTTCTCTGGGGACAGCGGTCATGGATCCGCAAAGGGGTTGAGGCCTACTTTACCGTTCTCATCGAATTCATCTGGGGCAAAAAACGCATCCTGGAGGTTTACCTGAACGTTATCGAAACCGGCAAGGGCATATACGGGGTTGAGGAGGCCGCAAGGACAAATTTCGGGAAACCCGCTTCGCAAGTGAGCCGCGGCGAGGCTGCACTGATCGCCGCCGTGCTGCCGAATCCCCTGAAATGGAGCCCATCCTCTCCCACCCCATACATCACCGGGCGGCAGCAGTGGATTTTATGGAATATGAACAATATCGGGAAACTCAGTTATTGAGATCAAAAGACCTGATTCATTCCGGCAGTAGCTCAGATGCTGTCAATGACCCCACCCGGCCCTCCCGTTGCTGGGGATGAAATTGCTTCGCATTGCCGCCAAATGGGCTGAATCCTGCCATCAAAAAATACTCCGATCTGTTAATTTATTAACAAATATCTAATTTTCCGGCTGGATTTCACCATCATAAGGGTTTTATTTTGTACTTTTGCGGCTTCAAATTTTTTCATTAACCTAAAAGATGTCAAATATGGCAAAGCAAGCTAAAGAAAACAAGTACGTCTATTATTTTGGCGGTAAAAAGGCTGAAGGACAGGCTGATATGAAAAACCTTCTGGGTGGCAAGGGTGCCAACCTGGCCGAGATGGTCAACATCGGACTTCCTGTTCCTGCCGGATTTACAATTACCACAGAAGTTTGTACTTATTACCAGCAAAACAAAAAATCTTACCCGAAAGAATTAAAGAAACAACTGGCTGAAAGTCTCAAAGCCACTGAAAAAGAGATGGGCGCTATTTTTGGCGACAAGAACAATCCTTTACTCGTTTCGGTTCGTTCAGGAGCCCGCGCTTCGATGCCGGGAATGATGGAGACCGTGTTAAACGTTGGTTTGAATGATATCACCCGTGAAGGTTTTATCAAGAAGACCAAGAACCCGCGTTTTGTGTATGACTCACAGCGCAGGCTTATCCAGATGTACTCGGATGTGGTGATGGAGAAGGCCGCAGGCATTGAACCCAAAGAGGGCAAAGGCGTGCGCGTTCAGCTCGAGAAGGAACTTCACAAGATGAAGGAAAAAAGAGGAGCCCAGAGTGACACTGACCTGACGGCGGAAGATCTGAAGGCCCTGATCGATATTTACAAGAAGAAGGTAAAAGAAGTCCTTGGCGTTGAATTCCCTGAAGACCCGATGGAACAGCTGTGGGGTGCCGTTGGCGCCGTTTTCCAGAGCTGGAACGGCAAACGTGCCATCTCCTACCGCCGTTTCGAAGGCATCCCCGATGAATGGGGAACAGCCGTCACCGTTCAGTCGATGGTATTCGGCAACATGGGCGACACCTCCGCTACCGGTGTGGCCTTTACCCGTAACCCCGCCACCGGTGAGAATTATTTCTACGGCGAATGGCTGGCCAATGCGCAGGGAGAAGATGTGGTCGCCGGTATCCGTACCCCGAACCCCATCAACGAAATCGGCAAGAACGAGCACACGATCAAGCTGCAGTCGCTCGAAACCGCCATGCCGACGGTTTACAAAGCCCTTTATAAAATCGAGCGTTCGCTCGAAAAGCATTACCGCAACATGCTCGACATCGAGTTCACCATCCAGGATGGCAAACTTTACATGCTCCAGTGCCGCGTTGGAAAACGCAATGGCCCGGCTGCCGTGAAAATGGCGGTCGACATGCATAATGAAAAGCTGATCACCAAAGAGGAGGCTGTATCCCGTGTTGAACCCAGCCAGTTGGACGAACTGCTCCATCCGATCCTCGACCCCAAAGCTGAAAAGAGCACCAAGCCAATGGCTAAAGGACTTCCCGCAGGCCCCGGTGGCTCGACCGGCCAGATTGTCTTCAATTCCGAAGATGCCGTTGCCTGGGCTAAAAAGGGCAAAACAGTTATCCTGGTGCGCGAAGAGACCAACCCTGAAGATATTGAAGGGATGCGTTCGGCACAGGCGATCCTCACCGCTCGCGGCGGAATGACCAGCCATGCAGCCCTCGTTGCCCGTGGTTGGGGTAAATGCTGTATCGTTGGCGCAGGAGGGCTCAAGATCGAAGCCTCAAAAAAAACAATGAAAATTGGCGATATCACCTTGACCGAAGGCGATTTTATCTCCCTGAACGGTTCGAAAGGTTATATTTACAACGGACAGCTCCCGATGATCAAGGCGGCCGAAGAAAATCCAGACTTTCAGGCTTTTATGAGACTGTGTGACGCCGTACGTACCATGAAGATCCGTACTAACGCCGATACCCCAGAAGATGCTGCAAAAGCACGTGCTTTTGGTGCCGAAGGGATCGGGCTGTTCCGTACCGAACACATGTTTTACGGTAAAAATGCCGAAGAGCCCCTCTTCCTGCTCCGCAAAATGATTGCGTCGAAATCGGAAGAAGAGCGCCGTAACGCCCTTGCCGAACTCTTTCCTCATGTAAAGAAAGATATCAAACAGACACTTGCCGCCATGGATGGGTACCCGGTGACCATTCGTACGCTTGATCCGCCCCTGCATGAGTTTATCCCAAACAACCTGGAGAGCCGCAAGAAAATTGCCGACAGTCTCAACATCTCTGAAGAGGAGTTCAACCGCCGTGCCGATGCACTTCACGAAACCAATCCGATGATGGGTCACCGTGGCGTCCGTTTGGGCATCACCTACCCCGAAATTACCGAAATGCAGGTCCGTGCTATCTTCGAAGCCACAGCTGAATTGTTAAAGGAAAAGAAAGATATCTTCCCGGAAATTATGATCCCCGTGACCTGTACCGAAAAGGAGCTTAAACACCAGTATGTGATCATCGATAAGATTTATGCAGAAGTGTGCAAGAAATTCAAATTAAAGGAGATCCCACATTTGGTCGGTACCATGATCGAGATTCCGCGGGCTGCCCTCACAGCTGATAAAATTGCTGAAACCGCTGCCTTCTTCTCCTTTGGCACAAACGACCTCACCCAGATGACCTTTGGCTTTTCCCGCGACGACATTGGTGGATTTGTGCCCGAATATGTCGATCAGAAGATCCTGCCGGTTGATCCGTTCCAGGTGATTGACTTTGAAGGCGTCGGACAGTTGATGCGAATGGCCGTTGAAAAGGGGCGTTCCACACGGAAAGATCTCAAGATCGGCATTTGCGGCGAACATGGCGGCGAACCCGCTTCAGTGGAATTCTGCCATTCGCTCGGTTTTAACTACGTAAGCTGCTCACCATTCCGGGTGCCCATTGCCCGTCTGGCTGCTGCCCAGGCCGTGATCAAACAAAAAAAGGCACCTGTTGCCAAAACCACTGCAAAAAAGGCTGCTGTTAAAAAGACTGCCAAAAAGTAACCTTTTAACTATCAAACTTTCCCAAAAAGGCTGATCCGGCAACGGGTTAGCCTTTTTTCCTTAAAAGGAACGCCATTTCCATTAAAATTACGGATAACCGGTATTGACAAATCCGGGTGGAATTAAAAGTTCATACGTGTCCGAACAATTTGAAGTTTAGACTAATTTGATTTTTATGTTGTTTG
>JBAXFZ010000311.1:0-5520 GCA_037139685.1 Bacteroidota bacterium | reverse complement strand
TATCTGAAAACGCTAATTGGCTGGGGTGTTCCCCAACAACTGGTACGAACGACGATTTTTTTAGAATCGAATATTTAGCAAATACAGGCAGTTCGCCGAGATCGGCTGAAATTACCGTATATGGCGGTGGCATATCAACAACTGTATACATAACACAATTAGGTACAGGTAATTCGTTATCAGTGAGCCAGGGAGCATTTTCCGCAAATGAAAATTCAGGCCATTTTGATATTGGGGTTACTTCAAATGTCGCTTGGACGGTATCGGAGGGTTGTGATTGGGTTATATGCGATCCGGTTTTCGGTACAAATAACCAACCTTTCGGGGTCACCTACGATCAAAATAATTCGACTTCAGCCAGAACATGCACCATAACTGTTTCCGGTGGTGGATTGACCGAATACGTTGTGTTGACACAAGCAGGGATGCAGCCCTATATTAATGTAAGTCAAAATGTATATAATGTCAATCCATCCCAGGGAAATGTGTATCCTACCGTAACCTCAAATATTTGGTGGACGGTTGATAAAAATTGCGATTGGGTCAGTTGTATGCCACTGTCAGGTTCAAATATCAACCTCACCATAGGATATTCCGCCAACACAACAGGCAACAGCCGGTCGTGTATTTTAACAATTTCCGGTCAGGGCGCTGCCGAAACAATCACCATCACACAGGAAGCCGTCGCCCTTTATCTTTATGCCACCCCCGAAATCATATCGCTGGGGTCGGGCCTGAACAATTCCGGACATGTCAATATTTCGTCAAATACAGCATGGAATATCACGAAAAGGCCCGCCTGGATAAATTCACCGGTAGAATCAGGAGATCCAGACGTGGGATTCGATATTTACACGGCAGAGCAAAATTCCATGCCTGTGTCAAGAACAGGTGTAATTACTATCAGTTCACTGGCCGGAAGCACAGATGTGGTTGTTGTCCAGCAGGCGATGGGGGTGGAAGATATGAATCTGTCCCGGATGGTAACAGTCTACCCTAACCCGGCGCAAAAACTAATATACATTCAAAGTGTTTCGTCGGAGCCCGGTTTGATGAACATTGATGTATATGGTCCCGGTGGCGCCCTTATCAGTAGATACCGGAGTGTATCCATTAGCAAACAGCCATTTGCGCTCAATATTTCCGAAATGACAGCAGGATCCTATTTAATCAAAATCTACAACAATGACCGGTTTTGCATTAGGAAGGTTATTAAAACGGACTGATATCCTTCTGTAATAAAATAACAGAGGAATCTGAAAATCTTTATAAAAGAGTAAGATGTGGCAGCCGAAAAACATACGAGTAGGCAAATTTTATAAAAGTTATACTATGAAAAAGATTGTTATTATCATTTGTTTCGGATTGATTACCATGAGTACTCAGGCACAATTCAATGTCGGGGTTACCATTGGCCCTCAAATTCCCTTAGGTTCAATGAGCGACGCGATGAAAATAGGTTTCGGTTTTAACATTGCAGGTAAATACATGGTGAACCAACAAATAGGCGTAGGGTTAAATATTGGCTACTCAAGTTTCGGTAGTACCCCGATAACTTATCAAGGTCAGGTTGTATCTACTACTTTAACTAGCTCAGGTTCTGCAGTGCCAATAACTGCTTTGTTTGAATACCACATCGGTAAAGGAAAATTCAAGCCATATGTTGGTGCTGATCTTGGATTGTATAATTTTAGTCATACTTATAATAGTGAATCAGGATTGAACGGTAGCTCAATTCCTGTGTCTTTTTCAAAAATGTATTTCGGTTTTGCACCAACTGCAGGAGCATTGTTTGAATTGAATAACAAATTTTCACTTTGTGCAAATTTAAAATACAATTTCATCGCATCAACTGGCGGTTCGAGTACCTATATGGGCATAAATATCGGTGCATTTTATAAAATAAAGTAGCCTGAAAGTAATCATCTTCTGAATAAAAACCAATATCTAACAAACTTAAATCAGCTAATATGATAAAATTCAGCTTATTATTCCTGTTTTTTCTGCTGCTGACCCTTTTTGGCCGGTCACAAACAGCAGTTGATACCCTGACAAATGACAAAGTGATAACCTTGTCAAAAATCGGTTTGCAACCATCGGTCATCGTCAACAAAATTCAATCAAGCTATACCCTGTTCGATGTAAGCACCAATGCCCTGATTAACCTGAGTAAACAAGGGGTGGCTTCGGAAGTTATAAATGAAATGATTAAAACAAATAACGTTCACCAATCGGTGGTTGCAAACGGTGAAGACCTTAAAAATCCAAATGCCATGCATAAAACCGGCATTTATTACTTCAACCCGACAAACACCGAAAACCCTTTAAGCAAACTGGATCCGGTAAAAGTGAGCTATAGCACAAGCAGCGGGGGGTATGGCGGGTTTGGCGGATCTTCGACCACGGCAAACCTGAATGGGATTGAAAGTAAGATGAAAATACAAGACAACAATCCAACCTTCTATTTTTATTTTGATGACCAAAAAGGCAATTCAGATTGGTTTGAATCCACATCTCCAAATGAGTTTGAATTGGCCAAACTCATCGTAAAAAGAGATAAACGCTTTTGCAAGGTCGGGGGTTCATCCTCTGGTTTTATGTCGTCCAGTGAGAATTCCGGGATTCCTCAAAAAGACAAAATCCCATTTGAATATGACAAAGTCAAAGAAGGTGTTTTTAAAATCACATTTACCAAGCCCTTCAAACCGGGAGAATATTGTTTTGTTTTTTCAAGCAATACCTACAAAGTGTTCGATTTCACCATTCAGGGAGGCAAGGAAAAATAAACATTGAGCCGCATTTTGCGCGGTTTGGAGTTGAGGGGGAGTGGAGTATACCGGAGTCGAACCGGTGACCTCTGCATTGCGAACGCAGCGCTCTGGCCAACTGAGCTAATACCCCAAAATTGTCATGCAGCCGGGTGCAAAGATATTACAATTTACGATCGGCGATTTAGGATTGACGAATTATGAGCGCTTAAACTCTCTATTTTTGCATCAACGCATCATGCGTTACGATTTCCTAATCCCGTAAGCAATACTCATGAACTCCGGTAACATGATCCGTATCACCCGCGCTGCAGAACACAACCTGCGATCGGTCAGCATAGAATTCCCGAAAAACAGGCTGATCGTGGTTTCCGGGGTGTCGGGATCGGGGAAATCTTCGCTGATCTTCGATGTGCTCTACCGGGAGGCGGAAAGCAGCTATCTGGGATCGTTCTCGGCCTTCGCCCGCCAGTTTATGGGAAAGCTGAAAAAACCGGATGTGGAGATGGTGGAGGGGCTCTCCCCGGCCATTGCCCTGAACCAGCGGTCGGTGGTGTCGAACCCACGCTCAACCGTGGGGACAATCACCGGCATCTACGACCTGCTGCGGCTGATGTTTGCCCGGGTTGGTACAATACCCGACGGGGAAGAACCCTTTTTGATAAACCGCAGCCTCTTCTCCTTCAATTCGCCTGACGGCGCCTGCCCTGCATGCAAGGGACTGGGGGTGGAGGACTTCCTCGACCCGGAATTGCTCATTGCCGATGAAAACCGGACCCTGCGCGAGGGAGCCCTCGTGATCACAACTCCCAACGGCTATATCATCTATTCGCAGGTGACCATGGCTGTGCTCGACGATGTTTGCCGGTCGGAAGGTTTTCATGTCGACATTCCCTGGAAGGATTTATCACCGGAACAGAAGCATATTGTCCTGTATGGCAGCGACAAGATTGAGATCCCCTACGGCAAGCACCCGCTCGAATCGCGCATGAAATGGAGCGGGATCACCGCAAAGCCGCGGGAAATGGGCTATTACAAGGGGATCCTCCCGGTGATGGAGGCGATCCTGCAGCGCGACAGGAACAAAAACATCCTCCGGTTTGTCCGCAGTGGCAAATGCAGGGTTTGCAACGGCCAAAGGCTGAATGAAAAGGCCCTTTCGGTGAAGATCAACGGTTATTCCATTGCGGAACTGGCTGCCCTGCAGCTTGATGAGCTTGACAAGGTGCTGCAGGAACCGGGATTTGTTACCGCATCCGAAGCGGTTGCCGCACCTGTGATAGCACAGATTTCAAAACAGGTGGCCCTGCTGAAGCGGCTCGGGCTGGGCTATTTGTCGGCCGAACGTGAATCGACATCCCTCTCGGGAGGCGAATCGCAGCGGCTTAGGCTGGCCACACAGGCGGGGATCGGGCTGAGCGGGATGATCTGCATCTTCGACGAGCCCTCCATCGGGCTTCACCCGCACGATGTGCAGCAGCTGATCGGCATCCTGGAAGAGCTGCGCGACAAGGGAAACACGGTGATCGTGGTGGAACATGAAGAGGAGTTCCTGCGCCACGCCGACTGGCTGATCGACATCGGCCCTGGCCCAGGCACCCACGGGGGCGAGGTGCTGTTCAACGGTACCATGGAGCAGGCCTCGCAACTTCCAGAAGCCGAAATCCGCAAAAGCCGCACACTCTCCTTCCACTATGGATATGAACATATTGAAACCCCGGTGATCCGCCGCGCCGGCAATGGTTTCCTCACAATTGAAGGGGCTGCAGCATACAATCTAAGGGATATTGATGTCAGCTTCATGCTGAAAGCCCTGAATGTGGTGACGGGCGTTTCGGGGGCGGGAAAATCCACCCTCACAAACCATATCCTGGGCTCGTTTTTAAAGAACAAGCTGCAGGATGCCAATGAAACGGTCGGGAAATACCGTGCAATCAGGGGGTGGGAGGGGATCGGCAAGCTGATCCCGGTCGACCAGTCGCCCATCGGGCGCACCCCGCGCAGCAACCCGGCGACCTATACCGGTTTGTTCGATGCCATCCGTGACCTGTTTGCCGGTCGCCCCGAATCGGCCAGCCGCGGGTATGACAAAAGCCGCTTCTCGTTCAACACGCCGGGAGGCCGGTGTGAATCGTGCCAGGGAGCAGGCTACCAGCAGGTAGGGATGCATTTTATGGGGAACGTGGAGGTGCTCTGCGAATCGTGCGAAGGGCGCCGCTTTGACACGGATACACTGGAAATAACCTTCCGGGAGAAAAATATCTCTGAAGTCCTCGGGATGACCGTCTCTGAAGCTACCCTCTTTTTTACCGGGGAGCCGAAAATTCTCCGCTACCTCGAAACCATGGAGATCCTGGGACTGGGCTATATCACCCTTGGGCAACGCTCATCCACCCTTTCCGGGGGAGAGGCGCAACGCATAAAACTGGCGACTGAACTGGCAAAGCCGCAATCGCCCCACACCCTTTATATCCTTGACGAGCCCACCACCGGGTTGCACCAGGCCGATGTGGGCATCCTGCTTGCCGCCCTGAACCGGCTTATCGGCCAGGGTCATACGGTGATCCTGATCGAACACCATACCGGGCTTATCGCCGCTGCCGACCACATCATCGACCTCGGGCCCGGAAGCGGCCGCGACGGGGGACGATTGCTCTTCTCCGGCACCCCGGAAGAGATGACCCGGTGCAAGGAATCGCTTACGGCACAGGCTCTCAGGGAATACCTGTCTAGGAATTACGAATTGCCAGAT
>JBAXFZ010000310.1:0-5552 GCA_037139685.1 Bacteroidota bacterium | reverse complement strand
GCAAGGATGAAATTTGCAAAAATGGGTCCCTTGCGAACCTTGAATTCCTCGTTTTTCTGACTATAAATCAGGGTTCCCAGCAAGTCGGCGGGAAGGAGATCAGGCGTAAACTGGATGCGGCTGAATTTAGCCTCTATGCAGTTTGCCAGCGATTTTATTGCCAAAGTTTTTGCAAGCCCGGGAACACCTTCAAGCAGGATATGGCCGTTGGCCAGCAACCCGATCATCAGGCGTTCAATCATTTGCTTCTGGCCCACAATCACTTTGTGCATTTCCATCGTCACCATGTCAACAAACGCGCTCTCCTTCTGGATCCGTTCGTTTAATTCTTTGATGTCCGTTTCAACCATGTTATCTAATTTTTGAGGATGCAAATTTATAAAATGAAAAAAAATCAGGCCAAGATATGTTGTTAATTTTTGTTAACCTTTTCGTTAAAAAAATGTTAATGCAAACCGGCATTCAGGGCTTCATTCGTGATGATACGATTCCCCGCGCAGGATTGAAAGCGCCCTGTACAGCTGTTCCGTAAAGAAAAGCCGGACCATCTGGTGAGAAAATGTCATCCTGGATAACGAAAGCATAGCATTTGCCTGTTTTTTCATCACCGGGTCGAAACCAAAGGGGCCGCCTACAATAAATACCAGGTTTTTGCCACCCGACACGAACTGCCTGTTCAGGAAGGATGCAAATTCGGTCGACCGCATCTCCTTGCCGTTTTCATCGAGCAGCACAACCACATCCCCCTGGACGATATGTTTCTGCAACAGTTCCGACTCGCGCTGCATCTGCTCGGCATGGGAAAGGCTGGCCTGGTTTTTTAATGAAGGTATCTCCGTTATTTCAAAGGGAACATATCGTTTTACCCGCGTCTCATATTCACGGATCCCTGTTTTCAGGTATTCTTCCTCTGTTTTTCCGGTAAGCAATAGTCGGATTTTCATAATTCTGGTGCAAAGATGGGAAATTAGTAGGTACGGGCACAATTGAAATTTTTATTACTTTTAACAACTCTTTAATAAACGACTATGAAAATCGCCAGTTATCTTCCTCAAACCACCTTTACAAACGCTGATTTCGAACGCGAATTCCCCGACTGGAACGCTTCGAAAATCGAGGAGAAGGTCGGGATCAGGCAGCGGCATATTGCGGCAAAAGACGAGACGGCGCTGGATATGGCTTTTCAGGCTGCCGAAAAGGTGCTGGCGGGAGAGGACCGGGCAACTGTCGATTTCATCCTGTTATGCACACAGAGTCCCGACTATTTTTTGCCAACCAGTGCATGTATTCTCCAGGACAGGCTGGGATTGAGAACCCAGGCCGGGGCCCTCGATTACAACCTGGGCTGCTCCGGTTTTATCTATGGGCTGGCCCTTTCAAAAGGGCTGCTGGCCGGCGGGATTGCCACCAGGGTTCTCCTGGTCATGTCGGAAACCTATTCAAAGCATATGCACCCCGGCGACCGGGCTAACCGAAGTATATTCGGCGACGGTGCCGCCGCGGTTCTGCTTGACCCGGATGACCTGCCCCGTATCGGCACCTTCGAACTGGGTACCGACGGATCGGGAAAAAACAACCTGATCGTCGAAGCCGGTGCCATGCGGAAATCGTGCATCCCGGGAGCGGCTGAGATACCCTCTGAAGACGGAACTTTTCATTCGCCGAACTACCTGTATATGAATGGCCCGGAAATATTCAATTTCACCATCGACAGCGTTCCCGGCCTGGTCGGGTCGGTTCTCCGGAAAAACAACCTCACACTCGATGAGATTGATTACGTGATATTTCACCAGGCCAACAAATATATGCTGGAATACCTGCGGAAAAAGATCAGGATCCCTGCCGAAAAATATTACAACAACATGCTGATGACCGGCAATACCGTATCGGCCACGATTCCGATCGCCCTCCGCGACTGCCTTGATACGGGACGGATTGCAGCAGGGTCGAAATTGTTGCTGGTCGGTTTTGGCGTCGGATATTCATGGGGTGCGGTCGTCCTTACATGGCAATAAACTAACGTTAACCATTATACTGATGAAAAAAGAAGAATTTTTACGCCTCCTGCAGGAGGCACTTGAATTCCAGGGCATTGAACTCCGGGAATCAACCATGCTCAAAGGGATCGAAGGTTATGATTCAATGTCGGTGATGACTGTTATCGCATTTGTCGACGAACATTTCTCAAAGCGGCTGACAGCAAAACAGCTTGCGGAAATTACTACTGTAGGCACCCTTATGGAGCTTGTCGGCATTGAAAATTTCTCAGACTGACCACGGAAATGACAGGGTCCTTTTCATTAACCGGGAAAAATATAGTCATCACCGGTGCCTCGTCGGGGATCGGGCGGAGCGTGGCCATCGAATGCAGCAGGGCGGGAGCTGACCTCCTTCTCATGGGGCGTAACCATGAAAGGCTGCTTGAGACGCTGAACAGCCTCTCACCCGGCAACCATGATATGGTAGCCGTTGACCTGTCAGACCATGCAATCATTGAAAGCACCCTCGCTCCTCTCCTGCTTAAGCGGGGGGCTGTGCACGGAATGGTTCATGCCGCAGGTGCTGAACTCACCTCCCCGTTTTCGATGACCCGCCCCAAACATTTTGAAGCCCTCTTTGCCATCAATGTCATTGCGGGATTTGAACTGGCAAGGGTTCTCTCCCGCAAACAGCATGCCGGCCAGCAAGCGGGGGGCAGTTTTATCTTCATTGGCAGTATCCGTGCCCTTTACGGGCAGGAGGGAGCAGTGGCCTATGCAGCATCAAAAGGGGCCATCCTGTCGGGGATCCGTTCCCTGGCCCTTGAACTGGCCCCCAGGAAGATCCGCGTCAATGCCATTTCACCTTCGATCGTTCAGACTCCGATGACCGACAACCTGTTTGATTCGATCCCTGAAGAAACTGTGACCCTGATGCAAAAACAACACCCGCTGGGGTTTGGGGAGGCTTTAGATGTTGCCCTTGCCTCGGTTTACCTGCTGTCGGACGCCGGCCGCTGGATGACAGGTAATAACCTGGTTCTCGACGGTGGATATTCCATCAGGTAACTACTGAAGGAATTTTTTGTATGTTTGTAAACAGGAATTTTCCGCATTGCGGTTGGATGAATTAGCAATAAAACCACAACGATGAAAAAGATTTGTTTCAGATTGGTTGCATTTTTGGTTCCTGTATGGCTGTTGACGGGTTTCATGCCTGCAATGGGACCGGAAGAGACGGCGACGCTTGTTTCATCGGCCATTCAGTCGGGCAATGCCGTCGAGGTTGCGAAATATTTCAACTCGATGGTCGACCTTACTCTGCCTGGTTACGACGACTCCTACAGCAAAATCCAGGCCGGGCAGATCCTCAAGGATTTCTTTGCAAAAAACCCTGTAAAGAGCTTTAAAATCACCCGACAGGGCTCCTCCCCGGATGGGTCCCAGTATTCGATCGGCAGTCTCGACACGGGGAAAAAGGTTTTCAGGGTTTATTTCCTCATCAAATCGGTTAACGGCCAGAACCTGGTCCACCAGTTGCAGGTGCAGGATAATTAACCCCCTTCCTCCTGCAACCTGCCGGCTTTCAACGCTCCCCTATCCTGACAATAAATGACCATTGACGAAATCATAGAACAAGCCCTGGCGGAAGACCTTGGCGATGGTGATCACACCACCCTGGCGACCATGGCTGCCGATACTCCCGGCAAAGCGAGGTTGCTTGTGAAGGAGGATGGTATCGTATGCGGTGTCGCACTTGCAGAGAGAATTTTCCACAGGGTGGATCCTGCATTATCGTTAACAATCCTCATGAACGACGGGGCGCAAATCCGCAAGGGAGATATCGTTCTCGAAGTCGCCGGCCGAAAGGCGTCGATCCTGAAATCGGAGAGGCTTGTCCTGAATTTCATGCAGAGGCTGAGCGGTATCGCAACGGCCACGAGCCGTGTTGTGGCTCTGGTTTCCGGTTTAAAAACCACCATTCTCGATACCAGGAAGACTACCCCGCTGCTGCGTGAACTTGAAAAGTTTGCCGTCCGCACCGGGGGAGGTCAAAACCACCGGATGGGGCTGTACGACATGGTGATGATCAAGGATAACCATGTTGATTATGCCGGCGGCATCATTCCGGCCATCGATGCCGTGCATCAGTATCTCCAGCGTACCGGCAAAAACCTGAAGGTTGAAATTGAAGTCAGGAATATGGATGAGCTGCAACAGGTGCTTAGCCATGGGCTTGTCGACCGGATTATGCTAGACAATTTTCCGGTTGCCGGGCTGCGAAAAGCCGTCCTTTTAATCGGCGGCAGGTTTGAAACCGAAGCCAGCGGCGGGATTACGGAAGAAAACGTGAGGCTGTACGCCGAAACAGGGGTCGATTTTATCTCCATCGGAGCGCTGACTCATCACACCAGGAGCCTGGACCTTAGCCTTAAAGCGGAGATCTAACCAAGATGCCTTTCCCAAACAAACCCACAAAATGGATTTTGTCACTGACCCTGGTTGCCTGGGTGGTCAGGGTGTCCAAAAAGATTGTACTTCCGGGGTTTGACGGAATACCGCTCTACGATGTCGCCGTTTTTTTCATCCGAGGTTTAACCGAAGGATATATTACCACAAGGGCCGCCGCCATTTCATTCTCCATGTTCCTGGCAATTTTCCCCTTCCTGATATTTCTTTTTAACATCATCCCGTTCATCCCCATTGATAATTTTCAGCAATCACTTATGGGATTGATCCAGGATTTCATGCCCAATATGGCATATGAGTCCGTCAAGGAAACAATTATCGACATCGTGACCCGGCCCCGGAGCAGCCTGCTGTTCTTCAATCTTGTCCTGACCCTCTACTTTTCGACAAACGGAGTAAACAGCCTTATAGCGGCTTTCAACAACACCAGTCACATTCTCGAAACCCGCACAGGGTTCAAGCAATACCTCATCTCCATTGTCATCGTACTGATCAACAGCATACTGCTGATCATCGCCATCGGCCTTATCACTTTTGGATCCACCCTGCTGTCATGGATCCTTCCCGACAGCATCGAAAGCAGTACCATCGTGGTTTTGCTGCTCCAGGTGCTTCGATGGCTCATTATTATCGGGCTACTGCTCATGGCCATTTCGATCATCTATTTTCTTGCCCCGGCGCGGCAAAAGAGTTTCCGCTTTTTTTCAGCCGGCTCCATGCTGGCAACTGCACTGGTCGTCGTGACAACCCTCGGGTTTAATTTCTATGTTGACCATTTCGCCAGCTATAATGCGCTTTATGGCTCCCTCGGAACCCTGATGATCGTACTTTTCTGGATTTATATCAACGCAATAAGTTTGCTGGTGGGGTTCGAGCTGAATGCAAGCATTAAAAATGCGGGAAGGTAAAGCCCCCGGGTTACCTGTGAAACCGCTCCCGGATGAGCGGGATGAGTTCGTTGCGGTAAGCCAGCGAAACCATCACCACCGCCAGTACCAGCTGCCCTGCTTCGAAAAGCCGCCTCGTATCGTTTGAGGCAATTGTCTCGGTAATCAGCACTGCGGTTATAAAGATGAGAGGCAGGAAAACAAGTTTCCAGAGATT
>JBAXFZ010000309.1:0-5556 GCA_037139685.1 Bacteroidota bacterium | reverse complement strand
GCTTGCTATTTCCGATTCCTTTGAACTTGCCGCAGTGAACACGGAGGCGCTGGAAAATGCGGTTAAATCATTCCCCGGCTATCGCACCATAACCCCTGAAGGGGAAAAACTGCTGGTTTATTTCGACGAGCCGGTCAATCCCGGGGAACTGAACCGTCACCTCTTCGGGCAGGGAGTTACACTGACACACCTGTCGGAGCGCAAGCGCACCCTTGAACAACATTTCCTTGAACTTTTACGCGACAACGCATGATAAAGCTGTTAAAAATCGAATTTAAAAAGATCCTGACCTATAAGATCTTCTGGATCCTGTTCGGGCTCTATTTCCTCTTCCTTGCGGCAGGCCTTGTGATGGCTGAGTTTATGATCAACAACATGGTTGATAACATGAACCACCATTCTCCAATCCCCTTTCCGCATGTGGCCATCTATTTTTTCCCCTGGGTATGGCAAAACATAGCATTTTTCGCCACCATCCGCTATGTACTCATTTTCCCGGCCATCGTCATCATGATCCTGGTCACCAACGAGTACACCTTCAAGACCATCCGGCAGAACATGATCAACGGGATGAGCAAGGCGGAATTCCTTATTTCAAAATTGCTGCTGATTCTTGTGATCTCCCTGGTCATGACCTTCTTTATGGTCGCGGGAACACTTGTCATAGGAATTTCACATACAGCTGACATTACCCTTGCACTGATCCTTCAGAAGTCAACCTTTATCCTGGGTTTCTTCCTGACCATGGTCTGCTTCCAGGTGATGGCGCTCTTTTTTGGATTCCTCCTGCGTAATACAGGCCTCTCCATCGCCATCTTCACCCTCTATGTATTTATTGCCGAGCCGATTCTCTATCATTTGCTGAAGGCGCCGTTTATGTTTAAAAACGGCATTTCGCCCTACCTGCCGTCGAATTCTATCCTCAGGATCACCGAATACCCGTCCATTCCCATCCTTAAACAGGTTATGGGGCTCAACCTGCAGGATGCGGTAAGCCCGGGAGCATGCGCAGTTGCCCTGCTTTATGCAGTGGTGATGATCGCAGTGGTTTACGGGGTTTTGATAAAAAGAGATCTATAGCGCTGTTACAATCCCTCCCTTTTCCTGATCACCCATTCGGCGGTAAGCAGGACAATGATCAGGGCGAACAGCCAGGGATCGGATATCAGGTCGGACATCCGCTTCTGGTAAGATGAAACAGGCCGGATATCTTTCCGGGCTAAAATCTTGTCAGCCAGTATACCGATATCCTCATGGGCGATCATCTGGCCGTCGTGCGAGGAGGCAATACGAAATAACAGGTTATGGTCGGCCACCAGGTTTGAATTTTCAACATTCACCTTTTCGATGAAGAATTTCCCCGCTTTCCGGTAGACGCTGCTACCGGCCTTTACATCGGCCTTGTAGCTGTATTCTCCTTCCTGCAGCATTCCTGCATTGAGGTAGTAACCTTTCTGAGTTTTGCTGAAAACGTAGGGATAGTTTTTGCCCTCCCCGTCGGTAATGGTAAGGCTTACATCGGGCTGGTTTATAGGCTCGTAGGATGCATTGAAGAGCTCCGCTTCGAATTCAAGAGGTTCATTCTCAGGAGTTTTATTTTTAACCTGAACCCTGAAAAAACTTTTATCATCCTTGGTCGAGAGGTACTGGGCAATCTTGTCGATCCACTGGTCAAAATGTTCGTGCGATGATTCCTGCACAAAATCGGAAATCCTCCATCGCCAGATGTTTTCACCGGCAATGACGCCGATCTTCCTTTCCCGGACATTTGTAAAGAGGATCATGGGCGTTTTGGTCGGAATTTCCCCGATCTTCTGATAGCAGAAGACCTCCGACAGCGGGCTCACCTGGTAGGAGCCGAAAGGGCACTGGAGCGGCGGGTATTCTTTGAACAGCCCTTGCTCCCTGTTATCCATGGTGAATAAAGAAAATCCAGGATTAAAGGATGGCTGCGATTCCGAAAATGCGCTCCTGGCCGAATTGATGATCAACCCGGCCTGCATGCGGTTGAAGGCATTGATGTCGGTTTGCGAACCGATTATCACGAGCAGCGACACCTTTGACCTCATCAGCGGGCCTATATCCACGAGACTGGTAATGGAGGGCACCTGGTTCAGGATCACAAGGTCGTACTTGTCAAGCGGGCGGGCGAGGGCTTCTGTGCCCATCAGTTCTATCTCAAAGTGAGACGAACCCTCCAGGGCCTTTTGAATAGCTGTAATATCGGGATGCGGGGCATCGGAGACCAGGGCGATTTTTTGCCGGGACTCCAGCACCTCCACGAGAAATTCAGCATGATTGTTCTGACGGCTCATCTCACCTTCCGTTTCATCAAGATTGAGCGAATACTTTATCATTCCTGTTGCCGGGGCATCAAGCATAAAGGTTACCTTTTGCAGTGACCGGTCGGAGTTTGCCCTAACCTCCCTGGAATCAAGTATGCGGGATCCCTGGGAGATGGAGATTTTTGGCTTTAAACCGCTGCATTTGTTCATTTCGACCTGCACCTCAACCGGGAATTTATCTCCTTTGTAGGCGGTTTTATTGACCGTAATCTTCCTGATCGAGATATCTTTTTTCAGGCTGGTATCTCCCAGTGAGATTGTATATACGGGAAACTGGATCTTTTGGGCTGCATAGTAGGGATCGGTACCTTCATTATAGATCCCGTCGGAGGCCAGTACAACGGCTGCCGCATTCCGGTTGGAGTAACGCGTGGATATCTCATTGAAAAAGAGGGAGATGTCGGTCTTTGACCCGTTGAACACGCCATTGAAACCGTTTGAAAGCCTGCTGTCGAATGAATAGAGCCTGACGTCGCATCTCCTCTGCAATTTCGCAACCAGCTCATTAACCTGGCCTGGAAAGGTCTTACGGTAATAATCAGAATCGCCGGTAAGTACCACTGATTTTGAGTTGTCAACCCCGATGACTATCATTGGTTTTTCGACCCGGGTTTCGGAGTGCCTGACCAGGGGTGAAAGTACCAGGAAGGAGATGAGGGAGACGGAGAGAAACCTCAGGATTGTCATACCCCACACGGTAACCGAACGCATTCCCCGTTTCAGATCATGGTAATAGAGGAAATATGCATACCCAGCCCCGAGAAGGAGGCAGAGGGGAATTAAACCGGAAGGGTATTCAGTAACCATCAGGTGTGTAATCCACCGCAGACAGGAATGGCCTGGCCGTTGATGTATGAACTAAGATCGGAGGCAAGGAACAGGGCAAGGTTGGCAACGTCATCAGGGGTTCCGGCACGTTTCATAGGTATATCCTGGATCCATTTATCCCGGGTCTCCTGGGTCAGTTTGGCGGTCATCTCGGTTTCGATATACCCGGGGGCTATCGCGTTGCAGCGTACATTGCGCGAACCAAGCTCCTGGGCAATCGATTTGGTGAAGCCGATAATTCCCGATTTTGAGGCTGAATAGTTTGACTGCCCGCTGTTTCCCTCGATCCCGACCACCGAGCTCATGTTGATGATGGAGCCGAAACGCTGCTTGATCATCACGCGCTGGATGGCCTTGGTAAGGTTAAATACGGATTTGAGGTTCACATTGATCACCCGGTCCCAGTCAAGCTCCGTCATCCGGAGAAGGAGGTTGTCGCGTGTGATGCCTGCATTGTTTACCAGGATATCTATGGTTTCAAAATCCCCGAGTATCGCGGTAATCAATTGTTCGCTGTCGGTGAATGAACTTGCATCGGAGGCATAACCCCTGGCCTTCACCCCGAAGGCTGAAAGTTCTTTTTCCAGGAGTATCGAATCATCATTATATTGAATGTCTGAAAAGGCAACATTGGCGCCGTGTTCGGCAAATTTCAAGGCAATGGATTTTCCAATGCCCCTATTTGCACCGGTGATGAGTGCTGTTTTTCCCTCTAATAATTTCATAGTTATGTGTTAATTTTTTTGCAAAGATAGGAATATCATCATTAGGTGCTCTAAATCCACCTGACAAGGTTAAAATCCTGCCGGTGCGGCAGCAGCGGGCTTTTCGGGTACAGCCTGAAGGCATAGTCGTAAACGCCTGCCTGCCTGATCGGGATATCGCAGCCAAAGGATACCATGTTTTTTTCCGAACTGGTCAGGGTCATCTCCTCCACGAAACTGGGCTCCTTCACCTCGTCGTTGATCTTTTTGCCGAAGAGTACCTCGATGCCGATATCGGTGCCTGAAAGTTCATTAAGGTCCAGGGTGATTTCCGCCTTGAATGATTCTCCCAGCGACAAAGGCTTCTGGTTCGAATCGGGGATCTTCACAGCTACAACCTCGATGCTCTCCCAGCCCCGTGAAACTTTCCGCTTCCAGTTTGCGATGTGGCGGGCCATCTCGTAATTCTTGGCCTCCATGAGCCGCGTGCGCTTAAACAACGGGGTATAATACTGGCGGATATAGTCGTCAAGCTGCCTCTTCATTGTAAAATGAGGCGCAATCTCGGAAATTGTATTTTTTATATAGGAGACCCATTTCACAGGGACATTTTGTTTGTTCACATCATAATAGATGGGAATGATCTCCTCTTCAAGGATGGAATAGATGGTTTCGGCATCCAGCTCATCCTGGAACTGGTGGTTGTCATAGGTCGATTCCTCCTTAAGCATCCACCCGGCATTTGGACGGTAGCCTTCGGCCCACCACCCGTCGAGCACGCTGAAGTTTACAACGCCGTTCATCACGGCCTTCTCGCCGCTGGTGCCGGAGGCCTCAAGCGGGCGGGTAGGTGTATTCAGCCAGATGTCGACCCCCTTGATCAGGTATTTGGCGACTTCCATATCGTAATTCTCGAAAAAGAAGATCTTTCCCACAAATTCGGGGATATGGGATATCTCAAAGATACGTTTGATCAGGTCCTGCCCGGCCTTGTCGTTGGGGTGAGCCTTGCCGGCAAACATAAACTGGACAGGTTTTTCCTTGTTGTTGACGATGCGCGAAAGGCGGTCGAGGTTGCTGAAAAGCAGGTGCGCCCTCTTGTAGGTTGCAAACCTCCTGGCAAACCCGATGGTAAGTGCCTTCGGGTTGACAAGTTCACGGATCTTGAAAATCAGCTTCGGATTCTCATGGCGGCGTGTCATGTCGTCATAAAGATGCTGCAACAGGAATTCCGTCATCTGGTCCTTCTGCTTCAGCTTGGTCTTCCAGATTGTCTCATCATCGACGCTATGGATCTTTTTCCAGTACTGCGGGTTTGACTGATCCTCAAAATAGGCTTCGCCAAAGGTCTTGCTGTAAAGCTGCTGCCACGATTTGGCCGTCCATGTAGGAAGGTGGACACCATTGGTAACATAACCGATGTGCAGTTCTTCGGGGTAATAGCCCGGGTATAGTTTGACAAGCATCTCCCTGGTCACCCTGCCGTGGATCCTGCTCACCCCGTTGATCTCCTGCGAAAGCTTGGCGGCAAGCACGCTCATCGAAAATTTCTCGTTGACATCGTTTTCCGACATCCTGCCGAGGTTCATGAACTGCTCCCATTTCTGGTTCAGGTGATCGGGATAATGCGAAAGGTAGCGGCGCAGGAGGTCTTCAGGGAAGGTGTCGTGGCCGGCCGG
>JBAXFZ010000308.1:0-5588 GCA_037139685.1 Bacteroidota bacterium | reverse complement strand
CTGAGCCAGTTGCTGAAGCGGCTCCACGACAAGTTTGACCCGGCTTTTTTCAGGTTTCCCGACTCCTCGTGCAGGTAACGGGGTTCTTCGATGAAAAGCAGCGGGCCGATTGAAAAGATGAGCACGATGATGACGCCGGCATAGATGAGGAAATAGTTCCCGATCAGGGCACCCATCAGGTAGGCTCCGCTCCCGAAGAGATTCGAGATGGATTGCATCCAGGTATACCCTTTGGTTCGCGGCTGGCCGTCGGGGGTGACATCGGCGATGATCGACCTGGTGGGGTTGAAACTAATGTTGATCGAGAGGTCAAGGGTGAGTGCAACCGCCACTGCAACGGCCATCACGCTGGCTATCCCGAAAAAGTTGCTGATCCTGTCGATGTTAGGCAGGGCGAAGATCATCATGGCCGCCAGGATTCCCCCGATGATGATGAAGGGTTTCCGGCGTCCGCCCCAGAACCATGCCTTGTCGCTGATCAACCCGATGATGGGCTGCCCAAGAATCCCGGCGATGGGTCCTGCCGCCCACACAATGCCGATCTGGTCGATTTCAAGGTTGTATTTTGTCCTGAGGATCCAGCTCAGCACGGCTATCTGGATCGACAGTGCAAACCCCATGGCGGTACTCGGCAACCCAAGGATTACGTAGAAAATATTCGAGAGATTCTTCTGGATTTTTAACATATCTTTTTGATTACGGATTTCATTTTTATTTCGCTACCTCGCTACCTCGCTTTTTTCTACTTCAGTTCCACCACCATCACCGCCTTCCCCTGGATGGTCAGCGATGAAAGATCTTTCAAAGAGCTCCCGCTTGTAATGTCGGTGCCCGATTTGTATTTCTTCAGAATCTCGTCATACCGCCTGGTTTCTATAGTCTTTGGCTCTTCGTTGTTATTCATGATTACCATCACCGCATCTTTGGTATTGTACCTGAAGTAGGTGTAAATGCCGTCTTTCGGGATGAAGTGGATGAATTTTCCCGTATGGATCACCTCCTTTGTGCTGCGCCATTGAAGCAGTGTATGGAGGTAGTTGTACATGTCGTTTTCCTGCGTCGTGCGTCCCTGGGCGGTGAAGGCGTTGCGGGTATCACCGGGCCACCCGCCGGGATAATCATTGCGTTTGTTGCCATCTCCGTGGTATTCGGTGGCCGACATCAGGATTTCAGTGCCGTAATAGAGCTCGGGGATGCCGCGTGTTGTAAGTACAAAGGCCATGGCCATTTTCAGTTTTCGCACATCATCCTTCTGGGTTCCAAGATAACGGTTCACATCGTGGTTATCGGCGAACACCACCAGGTTTGAGGGATTGGCATAGGAGAAGTCCTGCGAGAGGACATCAAAAAGCCTGAGAATGCCGGTATTCCAAGCCTCAGCCTCGTTAAAGGCTTTGTTGAGGGCATCATACATGGGAAAGTCGAATACAGAAGGAAGCCACGAGTTATAATGGTCTTTGTTCAGGGCATCTTTCTGCCAGTAGGCGACCGACGCAGGATAGCCCATCCAGCATTCACCGACCATGTTGAACCCGGGGTATTCTTCGGCAAGACGCTTGCCCCATTCGGCGGTCATATCCTTGAATGAATAGGGGTGGGTATCCTGCCTGATGCCATCGAGACCGGCATATTCGATCCACCATATGCTGTTCTGGATGAGGTAATTCCTGACATAGCTATTGTGCTGGTTGAGGTCGGGCATAGTGTTGTCGAACCAGCCGCGTACAAACTGGTTGCTGTCGTATGCCGAGGCATAGGGATCGGTGGATGTGCCAGCCCGGTAATTGGTCCTTGTGAATTCAGGCCATTCGTTTACCCAGTCGGGTGAAGGCAGATCCTTCATCCACCAGTTTTCGCTTCCGCAGTGGTTGAACACCATGTCCATCACCAGTTTCATACCGCGCTGATGAATGGCCTCGCCCAATTTAACGTAATCGTCGTTCGTGCCGAACCTCGGATCGATCCTGTAATAATCGGTAATTGAATACCCGTGGTAGGAATACTTTGGCTGGTTGTTTTCAAGCAGCGGGGTTATCCATATGGTGTTGACACCCAGCTCTTTCATGTAGTCCAGGTGGTCGGAGATTCCCTTTATGTCGCCTCCGTGACGGCCGTCGGGGTTGGCGCGGTCGGCGGCTTCAGCCATCCCGGCAACATTGTCGTTGGCCGGTTCACCGTTCGAGAAACGGTCAGGCATGATCAGGTACATTACATCGGATGAGGAGAAACCCTTACGGTCGGCGGATCCTTTCTTCCTGGCTTTCAGTTCATAGAGATATTTACCGACGACTTTGTCTTTGGCCCTGAAAAGAATGGTGGCGATTCCCGGCCTGGCAGCCGCACTGAGTGTCATATCCAGGAAAAGATAGTTGGGATTGGCTACTTTGTTGATCTTCTTAATTGTGAAACCGGGATAATCGACCGAAACCCTGGCAGAGGCAATGTTTTTACCATAAACCAGGAGCTGCACATCGGCCTTTTTAAAGCCGGTCCACCATGACGGAGGGTCAATCCTTGTGAGTGAAACCTCCTGTGGGAAGAGGTATAAAGGCAGGAGGAGGAATAGGAGAACGAGGTTTTTCATTTCAATTTGCGATTTACGGGTTGTTGCTTTTATAACCACTAAGAGCACTTAGAACACTAAGCAACACTAAGGGATGGAATTTGTCAATGAATTCATACTTAGTGGTCCTTAGTGACCTTGTGCCCTTAATGGTTTAAATTCAAGATACAATTATAAAAACACCTGTCCGTCAAATTCATAAATCATTTACTGCCGGCTACCCAGCATACATTCCACCAGCTTTACTGTCATGGTAGTCATGGATTACTTCTTTTTCTTTGACCTGCCATACAGCACAGTCATATGTGCAAGTTTTCCCGCCAGTTCCGGGGTGAAAACATCTGGATTCACGCGCCATTGCCAGTTGTTTACAGTAGTTCCCGGCAGGTTCATGCGGGCAGAGGTATCGAGTCCCAGCAGGTCCTGCATGGGAAGGATTGCCGTATCGGCAACCGAAGCCCAGGCCAGCCGGATGAATGACCAGTGGATATCGTGATCGTTTGTGTTCAGGTAGTCGAGAACATACGCCCGGTCATCAGGCGATGCGCTCCGGAACCAGCCGACCACCGTGTCGTTGTCGTGGGTGCCTGTATATACAATGCAGTTTTTGGTATAGTTGTGCGGGATATAGTCGTTTGCTTCGGAGGAGTCAAAGGCAAACTGCAGGATCTTCATCCCGGGGAGCCCGAAGCCATCGCGCAACTCCTCCACATCCGGGGTCATCACACCAAGGTCTTCGGCAATTATAGGCAGGTCGCCGAATTCGGCACGCATCGCATCGAAAAATTCTTTTCCCGGGCATTTTATCCATTGGCCGTTGATGGCGGTTTTTTCACCGTAAGGGACGGCCCAGTATGCGGCAAACCCGCGGAAATGGTCGATCCGGATGATATCATAAAGGAAGAGGTTGGTTTTGATGCGGTCGATCCACCACCTGTATCCCTGTTCCTTGAGTTTGTCCCAGCGGAAAAGCGGGTTTCCCCATAGCTGGCCGGTTTCGCTGAAATAATCGGGGGGTACGCCTCCCACCCTGATCGGGTTGAGGTTCTCATCGAATTCGAAAATTTCGGGATTGGCCCATGCGTCGGTACTGTCGAGGGCAACATACAGCGGGATATCCCCGATGATCTTGATTTTATGGTTAAAGGCATATTCTTTGACGGCGATCCATTGCTTGAAAAACAGGAACTGGAGAAATTTGTGAAAATCGATCTCTTCGTGCAGCAGCACCTGTATGGCGTTGACAGCCTCAGGGTCCCTCTTTTTTAAGGGATCTTCCCACTGGTACCAGGGATTCTGGTTGCGATTTGCCTTTATGGCCATGAACAGTGCATAATCATGAATCCATTTTGACTGCTCCTTAAGGAAATTCCGGTAGATCAGTTTTTCAGTGCTGTCGGCATAGGTCATAAACGAATGAAAGGCCTTCCTTAACAGGGGCAGCCGGGTTTGCTGTATTCCTTCATATTCGACCGTGGTGGATGAAAAGTGCGGGAAATCCTCGAGATCTGCAGGCTGCAGAAGGCGTGCCTTTACAAGCAGGTCGAGGTCGATCAGGTTCGGATTCCCGGCATGGGATGAGAAACACTGGTAGGGAGAGTCGGCATACCCTGTAGGACCAAGGGGCAGCATCTGCCAGTATTGTTGTTTTGCCTTTACAAGGAAGTCGATAAATTCATATGCTGCCTTCCCGAGGGTGCCAATGCCATATTTGCCGGGCAATGAGGTAGGATGCAGTAATATTCCGGATGCGCGTTCATTCGTCATTGTAATTGATAAATTAATTGTTAATGAGGTTGAATTTTGTTTGTTTCAGAAGTTGCTCAATCGTAGTGCCTTTAACCTGCCAGCACAGGCTGCAGTTTACCTGGTTTTTTATATGTTACAACTGCAATTGTTGCGATGGAGGCAATGGCAAAGGATATTCCACCGATGATCATCGCGCTCATGGGGCTTCCTTCAAAGAAAAGTCCTATGACATAGCCCAGCAGGCCTGAAGCAATTACCTGCGGAACGACGATGAACAGGTTGAATATTCCCATCATGACGCCAAGTTTATCAGGAGGCAATGCGGGTGTGAGCATTGCATAAGGCATTGAAAGGATGCTTGACCATGCTACGCCGATGCAGGCCATAGAAAAAAGCAAAACGTATTTGTCGGTGATAAGGGGAATGGTCAGCAGCCCAACGGCACCCACAGCGAGGCAAACCGCATGGATCATCTTTGGGCTGGCAAATTTTGTAACCCGCATGAGTACAAACGAAAACAAAAAGCAGACGGCGTTGTACATGGCAAAACAGAATCCCGCCCAGGCTCCCGAAGCCTCCATTTCAACGGTTCCTGCTCCTGCATGAAACACATGACCTGAAATGGTTGGGGAGAAATAGACCCAGAGGCAGAACATGCCGGTCCAGGTGAAGAACTGGACCAGACCCAGCTCCCACATGCGTTTGGGCAGGTTCCCTAAAAGTTTGACGATTTCACCCATGCCGAGGGTCCAGTCGAATTTCCGTGAACGGATTGCCTCAAGTTCCTTCTCTTCAGGGGGGAGCTCCCGGGTGGTGAAGACAGTCCACAGAACGGCTCCTATAAATGCAATTGCACCGATGTAAAACGACAAGGTGACCGAGGTGGGAATATGGCCCTGGCCGGCAGTGTCACGCGCGATGCCAAACCAGTTGGTCATCATCCATGGAAGTGCCGAAGCTATCGTGCCGCCAAGGCCGATAAAGAGCGACTGTATGGCAAATCCCTGCGAATTCTGTTCTTCCGGCAGGTTGTCGGCCACCATGGCCCGGAAGGGCTGCATGCTGGCATTTATCGTTCCGTCGAGCACCCAAAGCAGCCCTGCAGCAATCCAGAAGGTTGGTGAGTTGGGCATCAGGACCAGGGCCAGGGATGCCAGTATGGCCCCGGCCAGGATATATGGCCTGCGCCGGGCAAGCCTTGTCCAGGTGCGATCACTTGCCTGCCCGATCAGTGGTTGGCTTATTACACCGGTGACAGGGGCAGCCAGCCATAGCA
>JBAXFZ010000307.1:0-5688 GCA_037139685.1 Bacteroidota bacterium | reverse complement strand
ACGCTGGTTCCCCATCAGCGAAAGGGCTGTTGCCTCAGGGCTTGGTTCTCTTGCCATGTATCTCGGCATTATCTTCGGGATGATCCTGACTCCCTTCCTGGTGCTCAGTTCCGGTATCGGGGGAACCCTGCTCATTTACGGAATCGTATCGGTTGCTGCAGCAGTGCTTTTCGTCGCCTTTGCCAAAGAACGGCCTCCCACACCGGCGTGCCTTCCCGGCCAGGAGGAACGCTCCCTTGTATATGAAGGGCTGAAAAGCATGCTCCAAAAAAAGAACTACCTGCTGCTGCTAGTTATCTTCTTTATCGGGCTGGGGGTGTTCAATGCAGTGGCTACCTGGATTGAAGAGATTGTACGGCCCAGGGGCTTTACCATCACCCAGGCAGGTGTTGCCGGCGGACTGATGATCCTGGGAGGGTTGGTTGGTGCAGTCATTTTGTCATGGTTATCGGATCATTACAGGAGAAGGGTCCCATTTATCCTGATGGCGCTTTCGGTCTCCTGCATCGGGCTGGCCGGGATTACTTTTGCAACAAATTACCAGGTTTTGCTTGCCTCGTCATTTGTGATGGGATTTTTCCTGTTAAGTGCCGGGCCGATCGGGTTCCAGTATGGGGCCGAAATCGCATATCCTGCACCCGAAGGCACTTCGAACGGACTGCTGCTCCTCATGGGGCAGATCTCCGGGATCATCTTCATCCTCGGGATGGACCAGTTCAAATCGGCGGGCAGCGGCTCGATGACTCTGTCGCTGGTGGTCCTCGGCGGCTTGATGATCATCGCTTTTCTGGTCGGGACCAGGCTCCGGGAGTCGGCCTTGCTAACGGGCAGGCAGAATCCGTGATCCCCGGGATTTCCGTCATCTGATCGCAATGACCTGATTTCTCAAGGAAAATTGTAAAACATTTCCCGGAATTCAAAAATTCCTTAACTTAGTGGTGCATGATCCCGCTGTGATGGCACATCATTCACTAAAATCCTCATACTCCGGCCTGGTTGACCGGATTAACCGCTTCCCACAGGGGGCGCCTCCTTCTGAATTGCTCAGCAAAATCCTGAAGATACTGTTCAGTGACCGTGAAGCCCAGCTGGTTTCACTGTTGCCCATCAAGCCCTTTACTGCCAGGAGAGCCAGCCGCATCTGGAAACTGAGTCTCGATGAAACCCGGAAGATCCTTGAAAGCCTGGCAGGAAGGGCCCTGCTGATTGATGTTGAATACTACGAAAGGAGTTTTTATACCCTGCCGCCGCCGATGGCCGGTTTTTTCGAATTTTCGCTGATGCGTGTGCGCAGCGATATCGACCAGAAGACCTTAAGTGAACTCTATTACCAGTACCTTAATGTTGAAGAGGATTTTATCAGGGCCCTTTTTGCCGATGGAGAAACCCGGCTGGGAAGGACATTTGTGAATGAAAGCGCCCTGTCGGAGGAGAACGCCCTGTATGTGCTGGATTACGAGCGTGCAACCGGGGTGATCAGAACAGCAACCCACATAGGCGTCGGTATCTGTTACTGCCGCCACAAGATGGAACACATGGGAAGAGCCTGCAAAGCACCCATGGATATCTGCATGACATTTAACAGTACCGCCGAATCGCTGACCAAACACGGTCATGCCCGGAGGATCGATGTGGTTGAATGCCTCGACCTGCTTCAACAGGCGTGGGATGAGAAGCTGGTACAGTTTGGTGAAAATGTGCGGGAAAGGGTGAATTTTATCTGCAATTGCTGCGGATGCTGCTGCGAAGCCATGATCGCAGCCCGGCGCTTTGCCATCTTTAACCCGGTACATACCACGAATTTTATTCCTGAAATTGCGGAAGATAAATGTACCGGCTGCGGAAAGTGCGTGAATGTCTGCCCGGTGGAAGCCATGGGGCTGGTCTCCTCCAACCACCCGGTTTACCCGATGCGGAAAAAGGCGAGGCTTGATGAAACGATATGCCTCGGCTGCGGGGTTTGTGTGCGCTCCTGCCCCGAAAAATCGATCCTTCTGCGATCGCGACCCAAAAGGGTATTGACCCCGATGAACGGGGTGCATAAGGCTGTTCTTATGGCCGTTGAACGGGGTACACTGCAAAATCTGATATTCGATAACCGTGTATTGTGGAGCCACCGGGCAATGGCTGCCGTACTGGGGGCTATGCTGAAACTTCCCCCTTTAAAACAGGCGATGGCAAACCGGCAAATTAAATCAAGATTTTTTGAATACCTGGTTCAGCGGATGAAATAGCATCTCACAGAACATATTTCATCACGAATACCGGATCAAAACTATTTCATCCTGATAACTTTAAAAATCACGGGATTGCTGTTGGCAGTGCAGAACCGAACCAGGTAAACCCCGGGCTGCAGTTCATTCCCTGTTTGTCCGGTGCCGTTCCAGGCAAGGTGGTGGTGCCCGGCCCCGGTTTCCGAATCGCATAGTGTGTTAACCCTATTTCCTGAAATATCGGTTACCCGGATATTCAGGAGGGTTTCGTGCAAAATTTCGAAATCAAGATTAATCTGGCTGAGAAACGGGTTGGGTCCCATCCTGATCATGGTTATTTCATTCCCCCGGCCTGTCTCGCCGATGCCGATCACCACATTGGTCTGCACGATATTCGAGGGTCCCGATTCATGTCCTGCCCTGTCGACCGTAGTGACATAAAACTTGTAGAGCCCGTTTGAGGAAACAGTGAGGAAATACTGGACTCCCACCGTGCTGTCGAGTTTTGCGAAGGTTGAACCGCCATTGGTTGACCAGTAGATGTTGAAATGGTCAAAGTCGGTAATGTTGGGCTGGTCCCACTTCAGCATGATATCCTGGGCTACCGGGTTGTCGAGGATAAGGTTAAGCGGTGGCGGCGGGATCCCGTCAACGGCACCGAATGTGATCACGCCATATCCTTCGGCAGTAAAGATATTCTGGTTGGTACAGGGCCACCAGCCGTCATAGTTGGCGGGGTCGTCGAGTGCAAAAATAAAGATGCCGCTCTGGTTCTGGCTGTTGAAGCCAATCTGCCAGTTACTGGCAGTTCCCAGCGGGATGACAAATTCATACACCACGTGGCCTGTTGCGGCCGACACCTTGATTTGGGGATTGGGCAGGTAAAAGGTAGTGCCTACCCCTCCTGTGTTATAGATAGGGCGGAATTTGATCACATCTCCGGAGGCATAATGGGCGGCCCAGTAATTTCCTTCGGTACTGTCGCCCGGGGCGGGATAGAGGCCGTCATTGTTATCATCCACATAAAGGGCAATTTCATCGTGATCCTCCAGCACCTGGTCATAGGTGTTATCAACCGCCACGTAAAGAGCGGTTTTGGCCGCATTCACCTTGAACCAGGACATCACGCTGCCTACCGGCCTTGGAATGTTGTCTTTCCTCCCCAGGAAATTGGAGATATCAACCTTAAAGGCGTCACTCCATTCGCCGGGGCTGATCACCCCGTCGATAACAGGTGTCGAACCTGTCCATGCCGAGATTTCATCGGTGATAAAGCCGGTGGAGATCCACCCCTCGGCATCGTTGGAGTAAGGGCTTTCAAGAGTACCGGGCAACTGCGCGGTTACGGCATAATAATAATGGGTCAGCGGCAGGGCCATGTTGTCGGTATAGGTAAGCTGCCCGGCTGCAACATTGCCCAATGGGACTGACGGGTAAAAATCGAAGGGATATTGTTTACGGTAGATATTATACCCGGCAACGCCAGGCGATGGGGAGGGTTGCCAGTGAAGGTCGACGGCAAGCCCGGCCCCCTGTGTTGCCGTGAGGTTGGCCGGGGCAATGCCTGCAGGAGCCAGCACGACATCCCTGATCGTTACCTGTCCATCGGTCACCTGCACCCCGGTGAGTTCAAGGGTGATATAGCCGACTGCACTGTAATGCACGGTATAGGTGCCTGCCGGGATGTATTTAAGCAAATAGGCCGAAGAATCGTTCGAAAGGGTGAAATAGTTGCTCAGCCCGATGACCTCCACCCTGACGCCCGCCTGCTGCGCCGTTCCCGATTTGACCGCGTTCCCGCCAATGCTTCCGCCACCCGGGTCGGAATTGATGTTGTAGAGTTTCCCTCCATTTCCAAAGGCACGGGCGTGAATGGCCTTCCCGCCTGCTACGCAAAGTTTCCCGTCGGCCGAAAGGTCAAGGCAGAAATTCGATCCGGGTGAATTTACAGTAAGATAGGGCACATTGCTTTGTTTGCGGAACAGCAGGATGTCGGGGGCTGAGTTGTTGACGGGTCCCCAGCCGGCCGCGGCTATAATGGAGCCGTCGCTGCTGAGATCGACACATTGTACCATGTCGCCCATGTTGGGGTATACCCAAACAGGCACCGGTGAATAGTTGTTGAAAACGTACAATTCCCCGTCATAGCCTCCTCCCGTGGTAAAGATCAGCGTCCCAACAGCAATGGTGGTGCCGTCGCCCGATATACCCATCCCGGCAACCCATGAATTGGTGCCGTTAACGGTGTAATTCCATTTCTCGGCATAGGTGGCTGTTGAATCGGAGTATTCCAGCAGGAATACATGGCCACTGAAATCACCGCTCACAATATACCTCCCGTCGTTTGAGACAGCCGGCGGGTACTGGTCTGCAAAAACAGTTTGAAATATCTCTGCGCCAGTAGCAGGATTTAGCACGAACAACTTGTTGTTTGCCCCGCCATACTCCCCGAGAAGGAGGCGGTTCCCGCTTTTGCTCAACACCAGGGCAGTGTAGTTGCCTGCAAATGCCTTCACCCACACCGGAGTGCTCTGGCCAACGAGGAAGCAGTATACAAAAGAGGTATCCTGAGTTGCCGGGTTGGCGGCGGCTACATAAACCCGCTGCCCGTCATATTTTATCTGTATTCCCTTGACGGCCTTTGAAATAGTGGTTGTCCAAAAGGGAACAGGGGAGCCCGAAAGATAGACCTCAACCTGGCCATTAACGCCGTTGGCGATACGTGAGCCGTCTTCGGTCATGTCGATCACCTCATCCCATGCATTGACGGTAAAGGGTGCTTCCCAAATGGGAACATTGGAGTTGCCGTAGAGTGAAAGCCGTTGGTTATTGAGCCCCCAGCCGGCAGCCGTTTGCTGGCTTTGTGATGAAACTTTCGCAGCGTTAAGAATGGAAGCTGCATCGCCGGCCTGCCAATTGAGGCCCGGGGTAAGGGGAGCCAGGTTTGTTGCCTGGAACGGGTTTGAGGGATCAGTTTTCGCAGTCTGGATCTCAACACGGGTCCCCGTTTTTGGAACCGTAACGGCCCGCTGGGTCCGGGTCTGGCTGATCTGCGCAAACCCGGTGTAGGAGCATAAAGAGAGGATGACGATCAGGAGTAGCGTGTTTTTCATTTTACCTGGTTTAGATACACTCAAATTTACCTTCATTTTCGACAGCCGCAACAGAGGAGGAGAAAAAAAGGGGTTATGTTTTGCAGGGAAAACATTTTTTTGTCAACCTGTCACACATATCCGCTAAATTCGTCCTGTTTAAAAAAAAGCAACCCATACATCCTACAACCTATCACCCTGCCAGATAAATCACACCTCAAATCAATTTCATCGATAAATGAAAATCAAACCGACCCTGCTGTTACTTTCACTTCTCCCGTGCATCCAGTTATCTGCGCAATCCAAAATGCACGTTATCAGGGCAACCTCAGCCCTGGTTGATATCCGCGACAATGGCAGACTCAGTAAAGCTACCTGGACCA
>JBAXFZ010000306.1:0-5711 GCA_037139685.1 Bacteroidota bacterium | reverse complement strand
AGGGGCTCGGCTGGTTCCTGCGCGAAACCTGGAAAAAACAACCGGAGGTCACCGAACAGTTCCTGGCGAAATACCGCAACACCGCTCCCAGGCTGATCTTTCAGTATGCCACCGAGAAGATGACTCCTGAGGGGAAACTGAGGTTCAGGAAAGAGAAAGGCTAGGACCGGTGTAAAATGCAAAATGCAAAGTGCAAATCGTAAATTGTAACTTGTATATGTCATTTGTTAGGCGTCTTGAAGAGATCAGCAACAATGCATGGCCGGCCTTGCAGACCGTTCAGTATGACGGCTGGATCTTACGGTTTGCCGATGGGGTGACCAAGCGGTCAAATTCGGTGAATTTACTCTATCCCTCCTCCCTCGACCCTGAAGAGAAGATCAGTTATTGTGAAGGGCTCTATCATTCGCACAAGATCCCGCCATGTTTTAAAATTACCAGCATTGCCGATCCGGCCGATATTGACGAACGGCTTGCCAACCGTGGCTACAGGATACATTCTGTTATCTCTTTCCAGGAGCTTGACATCTCAAACCTCCCGGATGTGCCGCTTAGCAATATCGTTATTGAAACTGAATTAAACCCGGGCTGGATTGATGATTTCATCCGGATGAACGGATTTGACCTGCACAGGAAGCCTGCATACATTTCCATTATGAACCAGCTTCGCACGCCCAAATGCCTGATTTCGATTGCACGTGACAACAAGGCAATCGGAGTGGGACTTGGTGTGGTCGAAGGTCAGTATATCGGGTTGTTCGATATTGTTGTTGATGAGGTCTACAGGCACACCGGCCTGGGCTACCTCATTGTTGAAAACATCATGCGGTGGGGCCGCAGCCGGGGCGCACGTAACGCCTATCTCCAGGTACTTGCTGATAATTTGCCCGCCATCAGGCTGTATGAGAAGATGGGGTTCCGGGAATCCTACCGGTACTGGTACCGGATGAAGTGATTCCCTGTTTTCCCGCCCGCAACCCGGCCCCGGTTTTTCCCGGATGGTCTTGTTATGCTAAATTTACCCTGTTTTAACAATTAATAACATAAAACAGGCTGTGAGCGGGAAATAGAATAGGTTTCCATCCGTTTAATATGAAACCAAACCCCAAACCTTATGAAAACACGCTTTGCAGTTTTAACCCTGATGTTTTCCGTTATTTCGTGCGGAATTTTTGCCCAGCAGGAAAACAAACTTCATTACACCCAGGCCGGGATCACCTTCAGCAGCCTGAACAACTTTGGTCTCACCTTCAAAACAGGAGGCGAAAAGACACTTCTCCGCGTAAGCCTTCTTTCACTGAACCTCGGAAAATCCAGCAACCAGGGAAGGGTCCAGGATTCGATTGATGCCAGTACCTCCTCCTATGGCGTCGGGTTCCGGCTCGGATTTGAAAGACATCTGCCAATTTACAACCACTTTGATTTCATATGGGGCTTCGAGGCCGGGTGCAGTTACACCAACCAGAAACAGAAACGGAATATGAGCGGCTTGTACAATGATTATGAAAGCAATTCATGGAGTATCATTCCCCTTGCCGATGTGATCCTTGGGGTAACCTATACCATCTCGGACCACCTGGTACTTGGTGCCGAGATAACACCCGGAGTACAATATTCATTCGGGAAAACAAAAACGACCAACTATACAGGCATCACATCAACGACCGAGCAGACAAACAAAAATTTCAATTTCGGCTTTAACAACAACGCCGCCAGCCTGTCTCTTGCCTACCGGTTCGGCAAATAACCACTGTTCAGAACAGCCGCTGGAGCTCCTTTTTAATATCCCCGATGGCCTGGTCAACGGGGAGATTTCCTTTTGAGATGGAGCTTTCAAATACAGCCTTGACAAGGTCGGCACCCTGCGCATCTTCCCCTACCTTTGCCGTAGCCTGGTTTATCATGGAGATCGTCTCCTCCTTGGCATTTTTAATGAGCTCCCAGGCATTTCCCGAAATATAAAGCTGCTGCGACAGGTTGTACTCGAATTCCTCACGGATGGTCCTCACAAGGAGCGACTGCAGCTGGAGGGCCGTAATGTCGGGGCTGTTGAGCCGCAGAAGGATGTTCGAAGGGTGAATGCGCTCGAGGAACAGTACAAAACGCTCGTAGGCCTGGAGACGCAGCGGCAGGATAACCTTGTGTTCTTCACTGTCAGCCTCCATAGGTATGACTTTGCGAGTTTTCTTCAGATAATACCAGAGAAGGAAAAAGGCTCCGCCGAAAACCAGCAGAAACCTGATGGTCATGCCAACCAGGTGAAACATGAATGGTGGGTGAAATGATGGATTCATAAATCGTTTTTTACAAATGTAAGAAAAGTCAGCCATTGAAACGAAAGCTGAAATCCGGATATCTCTTTGCCTTTTATTTTGTTCCTCCGGGAAACCCTTATTTTTTCAGGTTTCGCCATTTATAATCGGTTATTTTTTCTAAATTTGTTCTTTTTTTCAAAAACTTCATTTTCACACTCTTATAACACTATGACAACACTAGCTAACAGAATACAGTATCTGGCCGAAAGTGAAACTCTGGCCATGTCGCGCAAGAGCCGCGAACTCAAAGCGCAGGGACATGATGTAATCAACCTTAGTCTTGGGGAACCCGATTTCAACACCCCCGATTACATCAAAATCGCGGCAAAAGAGGGCATCGACCAGAATTATACATTTTATTCACCGGTAGCAGGTTATGAGGATCTGCGCAAGGCCATCTGCGTAAAACTAAAGCGCGACAACAATCTGAACTACGACTGCAGCCAGATCGTTGTTTCAACAGGAGCCAAGCAATCTATCGCGAATGTAATGCTCAGCCTGGTGAACCCCGGCGATGAGGTGCTTGTACCTGCACCCTATTGGGTTTCCTATAAAGAGATCATCAAGGTGGCCGAGGGAAAATCGGTTTTTATCCCTGCCACTATTGAAAATAATTTCAAGATCACCCCGCAGCAGCTCGAAGCTGCAATAACACCCAGGACCAAACTGCTGATCTACAGCTCCCCCTGCAACCCTACCGGATCGGTTTATACCCGGGCTGAGCTGAAGGGGATTGCAGATGTGATGGCAAAATACCCTGGAATCACCATCGTGGCGGATGAGATTTATGAACATATCAATTTCGTGGGCAAACATGAAAGCATCTGCCAGTTCGCGAATGTAAAGGACCAGGTGGTCCTCATCAACGGTGTGTCGAAGGGTTATGCCATGACGGGATGGAGAATTGGATTCATTGCAGCGCCCATAGCCATTGCAAAGACCTGTGACAAGCTCCAGGGTCAATTTACCTCGGGGGCCTCCTCCATTGCCCAGCGCGCCGCTTTAACAGCCTTTATCACGGAGCCATCAAGCACACCGGATATGAAAATCATGCGGCAGGCTTTCCGTGAACGGCGTGACCTGATGCTCGAACTTCTGGGGACCATCCCTGGCATAAAACTCAACCACCCCGACGGGGCCTTCTATATCTTCCCCGATATCTCCTGGTATTTTGGCAAATCCGACGGCAACATCAGCATTACCAATGCCAACGACCTGTGCATGTACCTGTTGAACAAGGTCTTTGTCGCCCTGGTTCCCGGCGATGCCTTTGGCGATCCCAACTGCATCCGTTTTTCCTATGCCACCAGCAAGGATAAGCTTATTGAGGCTGTGAGGAGGATAAAAGAGGCGCTGGGGGAACTCAAATAGCGAGGTAGCGAAGTAGCGAGGTAGCGAAATTGTAATTAGCAATTAGAATTTAGTAATCAGTAATTTGTAATAAATATCCATATTATGACAATCAGCAAAAAAGTTGAAAATTGGGTTAAGGAGTGGTCTGACCTATGCCAGCCCGATACGGTTCATTGGTGCGACGGATCAGCCGAAGAGAATCAGAAATTGCTCGACATGATGGTAAAATCGGGTATGGCAGTGAAGCTGAACGAAGCCAAACGTCCGGGAAGCTATTATTTCCAGAGCGACCCCAGCGATGTGGCACGGGTCGAAAACCGTACCTTCATCTGTTCTGCAAAACAGGAGGATGCCGGTCCGACAAATAACTGGATGGCTCCTGCCGAAATGAAAAAGATCCTCACGGAGGATTACCGCGGATGCATGAAAGGCCGCACCATGTATGTCATTCCATTCAGCATGGGTCCGCTCGGATCAAAAATTGCACATATCGGGATCCAGATTACCGACTCCCCCTATGTGGTTGTCAATATGCGTATCATGACCCGCATGGGAGGCACAGTACTCGACCTGCTTGGTGACGGCGATTTCGTTCCCTGCATCCATTCCGTAGGCGCTCCCCTCGCTGCCGGACAGCAGGATGTCAAATGGCCCTGTGCCCCCATCGAAAAGAAATACATTTCCCATTTTCCCGACACCAACGAAACATGGTCGTTTGGCAGTGGCTACGGCGGTAATGCGCTGCTTGGAAAAAAATGCTTTGCACTCCGGATTGCCTCCAACATGGCACGCCGCGAAGGCTGGCTTGCCGAACATATGCTCATCATGGGTATCACCAACCCCGAGGGAGTTAAACGCTACGTGGCGGCCGCATTCCCCAGTGCCTGCGGAAAAACGAACCTGGCCATGCTTATCCCCAACATCCCGGGATGGAAGGTTGAAACCGTCGGTGATGATATTGCCTGGATGAAATTCGGTGACGACGGAAGGCTCTATGCCATCAACCCGGAAGCCGGTTTCTTTGGCGTTGCACCCTTCACCTCGATGGAGACCAATCCAAATGCCATGTTATCGTGCAAAGCCAATTCGATCTTCACCAATACAGGCCTGACCCCTGATGGCGACATCTGGTGGGAGGGCATCGGCTCCGACATTCCCGAAGGGACCATCACCTGGACAAATGAAGTTTATGACAAATCAAACGGCAAGCCTGCTGCACACCCGAATGCACGGTTCACGGCACCTGCCAAACAATGCCCGGTAATCGACAAAGATTGGGAGAATCCTAAAGGGGTGCCCATCTCTGCGTTTCTTTTCGGCGGACGCCGTCCCGGCACTGTACCCCTGGTTTACCAGGCCTTTGACTGGAACCACGGGGTTTTTATGGGCTCGATCGTGGGATCGGAAGTCACTGCAGCGGCCATCGGCCTCAAGGCAGGCGTACGCCGCGACCCCTTTGCCATGCTGCCCTTCTGCGGATACCACATGGGCGACTATTTCGGGCACTGGGTGAAAATCGGTGCATCTGCCCCGGACAAATCGAAGCTGCCGGGAATTTTCAATGTCAACTGGTTCCGTAAAGGTTCCGATGGAAAATTCCTCTGGCCGGGCTATGGCGACAATATCAGGGTGCTGAAATGGATTTTCGAACGCGTGGAAGGTACTGCAAATGCGGTGGAAACACCCATCGGGCTCGTTCCGGAGGCAAATTCGATCGATATCAGCGGACTAGGCGGCGTGGCTGACAACATGGCTAAAATTCTCAACGTTGATAAAGGCGAATGGCTTGCCGAATGTGACCTGATTGCCGAACACCAGCAACAGTTTGGCGACCGTCTGCCCAAAGAGATGGCGGAACAGTTTGAAGCGCTGAAGGAGAGGCTTAATAAATAGCGAGGCAGCGAGGTAGCGAAATAGCGAAATAATGAGTTTGCGAAATGGCTGAAGAGTTTAAGATTTATACAAAAGGCGGCGACATGGGGGAGACCTCCCTGCTGGGGGGTACCCGTGTCGCTAAAAGCCATGACCGTGTTGAGGCTTACG
>JBAXFZ010000305.1:0-5715 GCA_037139685.1 Bacteroidota bacterium | reverse complement strand
CGAAGATGTATTGGTAAAGAACCATGGCTGGTTTGGATTGTTTGCCGAGATCCTGGCAAAGATGCTGGTTTTAAGGTCGGCATCCTCCTTGATCGCCTCAAAGATCATGTTGGAATCATAGGCCGCCTCCATACGCGTGGTGGGCCTCACCAGGCTAAGCACATCGAAGATGTACTGACCGATGATCTCATCGTTGTCGACCAGGTCAGCCCTGCCGGCATATACCTTGCGCAGGGCAACAACCTTCTTTTCGGCTATCTTCAGCACCTGGGCCTTGAGGTATTTTAACACCCCCGACAGCGCTTCATCGGATACGTCGATGGCGTTCAGGACAAACGGTTTGCCCTTGTTTTCAGGTTTCAGGCTCAGGTCGGCCATCTCCGCGGCGGTCAGCAGCAGGATCCCGCTTCCCATTTTTCCGGCAGCGCCCAGCACCGAAACGTGCTGTAATCGTTCTTCGTAGGTCATAGTCAGAAATTATTAGGATTTGTTTGAAATTCAAAAATCAAAATGCAAATGGCAAAATGCAAAGTGCAAAAAGTCAGGACCAGTTGGGTTTTCGTTTCTCCAGAAACGCTTTCATCCCCTCTTTTGTTGCTTCGTTGTTGAACTGCCTGCCGAATTCACCGGCTTCGAGTTGCGACGCCTCAGAGAAGTCCATGGCAAAACCGGCACGGATGATCCTCTTTGAATTCTCCACTGCCTGTGAGCCATTGCCGGCAATTTTGGCGGCAAGTTTCATCGTCTCCTCAATCAGTGTTTCAGGTTCGGTCACCTTCTGCACGAGGCCGATGCGCAGGGCATCCTCGGCTGTTATGGTATCGGCCGTAAGAATGAGGTACAGTGCATTTCCGAGCCCTGCAATTCTTGACAGCCGCTGCGTGGCGGAGTACCCGGGGATCATCCCCAGGTTCATTTCGGGTTGTCCGAATTTTGCCAGTTTGCTTGCAACGCGGAAATCGCACGCCATGGCCAGTTCGCAGCCGCCCCCGAGGGCGTAACCGTTAACGGCGGCAATCACAGGGATCCTCAGCTGCTCAAGCCGGTCGAAGGTCCTCTGGCCTTTGGTCGAGAAGGCATAGCCCTCTGCTTCATTCATGTGCACCATTTCGGCAATATCGGCTCCCGCCACAAATGCCTTTCCCTCGCCGGTGATCACCAGCACTTTAACATCGTCGCGCGGTTCGAGGTCATCGAGAAAATGGTTCAGCTCAATGAAAAAATCCGAATTCAGGGCATTCATGGCCGACGGGCGGCTTATGGTCACCACCGCAATACGGTCGGCAATATGAATCTTTAATATCTGGTACTCCATTGTTATTTTATTAACGGTTAATTTGGTTTCACGACCTAAATTTAACAAAAATTTTGAATGAGAAAATTTAATCGGAAAATAATTCAGAACGGTTTCCGACAAACTGCAGGTCCGGGGGGATCATGAAAAATTTTTCCAAATTGAACAATAATCGCAGTTAAAATATAGAGGTTGACCAATATATATAAAAATTCCAGTAATTTTGCGCCCTAAACCTGATAACAGATGAAAAAACACCCAACACTCCTGACGTTCGCACTGTCGGTCATGATCGTGGCGATCTCCTCTTCCTGCACAAACAACAGTAAACAGATGAGCAATTCAAACAAGGTACCTGCCTTTGATCTTACTACCATCGATTCAACCGTGAAGCCATGCGTTGATTTTGACGGTTATGTCAACGGCAACTGGAAAAAACACAACCCGATCCCCTCCACCGAAGGGTCATGGGGCTCTTTCGACATTCTCGACAAGGAGACCCGCGAGGTAAAGATCAAGGGAATTATAAAGGAACTGCTTGCGATGGACAATCCCAAGAAGGGGAGCGAACCTCAGCTTGTAGCGGGTTACTACCGTTCCTATATGGATACGGCTACCATAGCCAAGCGTGGAATCACACCCATCATGCCTCTTGCCGACAAGATCAGCGCAGTGAAAAACACAGCGGAACTGATCACCCTTGCCGGTGAACTGGCAAAATTCGGCATCTCGGGACCCTTCGATGCAGGTGTTGGCGCCGACGACAGGAACAGCACCATGAATGCCATTTTCATGGGACAGAGCGGGTTATCGATGCGCGACCGGAACTATTATGAAAACCAGGATTCATCGATGGTTAAAATCAGGGCTGAATTTGTCAAACATGTGGATAAAATGTTTGCATCGGCCAACTGGAAGGTTGCCAACCCCGGGAAGACCATCCTCGATTTCGAAACAAAGGTGGCCCTAATCCAGCTTAAGAATTTCGAACTCCGCGACCCGGTTAAGATTTACAATAAAATTCCATTCTCAGAACTTCAGAAACTGGCCCCGGCCATCAACTGGGCCGACTATTACAAAAGTTACGGACTTCCTGCAGATACCGTTATCGTACAGGATAAAAATTACCTGAAAAACCTTGGCCTGCTTATAAAGGCAACCCCGGTTGACGTGCTGAAAACATATTACCGCTGGCAGCTCCTCACCCACTTCTCATCGCTTTTATCCGACCAGTTCAACAAGGAGACCTTCCATTTTTTCAGCACCATCATGTATGGCGTGAAGGAACAGCGTCCGCGTGAAGAACGTGCCACCATGAGCGTTAACCGCAGGCTGGGAATGCCCCTTGGCAAACTTTTTGCAGCAAAATACTTCCCTGAATCGTCAAAGAAAAAAATCTCCGAGATGATCCTGAACGTGCGCGCCGTTTACAGCGAGCGTATCGACAAACTCACATGGATGAGTGCAGCAACCAAGGAAAAAGCAAAGAAAAAACTTGCGGCATTTACCTGGAAGATCGGCTATCCCGACAAGTGGAAAGACTATTCATCCATCGACATCCAGGCTGATAAACTGGTTGAAAACAGCATGAACATTGCCCTTTGGGATCACAAAGACATGCTGGCTAAGGTTGGCAAGCCGGTTGACAAATCGGAATGGGGCATGTCGCCGCAAACCATCAACGCCTACAACAACCCTACCAACAACGAGATTGTCTTCCCTGCCGCCATCCTGCAGCCTCCCTTCTTTAACCCCGATGCCGACGATGCCATCAACTACGGCGCCATTATTGGTGTGATCGGGCATGAAATGACCCATGGTTTTGACGACCAGGGCGCTCAATACGACGGCACAGGAAACCTGAACAACTGGTGGACACCTGAAGACACGAAGAACTTTACAGCCCTTGGCAAAAGGCTGGAGGACTATTTCAGCGCCATCGAAGTTACCAAGGGATTCAACATCAACGGCAAGCTCACACTGGGCGAAAACATTGCCGACCTTGGCGGACTCACCCTCGGGTACTATGCACTTGAAAAATCACTCGCAGGAAAAGAAAAGCCGGCACCTATCGACGGGTTTACCTATCAGCAGCGGTTTTTCCTTGGCTGGGCCCAGGTATGGCGCGACAATATGACCAACGAAAGCCTGATCAACCAGGTTCAGACCAACGAACACTCACCTGCACGCTGGAGGATCAACGCCACCCTGCCTCTTATGAAGGAGTTCTCGGATGCCTTCGGTTGCGAAGGAAAGAGTGCCGTGACCGACGCCCAGCGGATCGTGATCTGGTAATAACTAGTACTCCGGAAGATCATTGATTTTCCTGTTATGCCAAAAGGCTGTCTCGGGAAACATGAGGCAGCCTTTTTCTTTTGTGCCTTCTTAGGATGGATCAAGAGGAAAAGACATGGTTCCTTCCGTTATTCACCTGCCCTCCAATTACAATCCTATCAGGATTACAGGTACTAAATAAATAGGATGCCATAAATGAAAAAGGCCATCCCGGTAAAATGAGATGGCCTCTTATCCAATAACAGGGATTTATTCAACAATAAACCGGGCAGTTGCAGAATGGTGGTCGCCCTGTAATCTTACAAGGTACAGACCGGCCGGAAAACCACTCACATCAGCCTCCATTGTCAGCGTTTGTTTCCCGGAAGCATCCAGCGTCTTTGAAAACAGCACACCCCCGTCAACCGCGGTGAGGGTGATTACCGCCGTGGCCGGGGGATTTGCAAATGTGAGGCTGACCTTGTCATGCGCCGGGTTCGGGCTCACTGAAATTCCAGTTTCGCCACCCGGTGCTTCAGCGATGCCTGTACAGGGATCGAGTGTGATGGTTTTAAACCTGGTGACATTCCCCAAACACGGAGCATTCGGCACAACGAGCAGGATCAGGGATACCGACCCGTGTGTTTTATCGTGGATGCCGGGGTAATAGTCGGTGATGAGCGATGCGGAATTTGTGAAATAGCCATCGCCGCCGGTTCCCCAGGCCACCTTGCTGTAATTGGTCGCTGTTCCGTGCAAAGGCACCGGAGAAACAAACCAGCATACGGTGGTGTCGGCACCTGCAGCGGCCGTTGGAGCCGTGCCGATTAACACGCCCGTGGTATCATGCCTTACCTGGCTGCCATCATGCACAGCAACAATATACTGGGTTGTCAGTGCCGGGCGTACCTTCGGATTTTTTACCGTTGAAGTAAACCCTGCCGGGATGGAGGTCCATGAATAGGTGTAATTTCCCGACCCCCCGTACCCGTAAGCATTTAGCTGGGAGGAGTCGGGGCTTGAGGAACAGATCATTGAAGGATAGGAAGAGGCAGCCGATGAAAACACGTTGGCGTAGGTAAAGGATGCGATTCGGGTTTGCCAGTTGCTCGACGAGGTGATCCCGTAGTATTCGGTGGTAAACCAGAAGGTGGTTGGTGCGGAGGGATCGATGCTGATACCGCTGTAGTCGCCCCACCTGGAACGGCCGCTCCAGCTGCCGGTTTGCGAACCGCCCCCGTTGATGATCGTTTTTTCGGTCATGGTCATCTGGTTAAGGGGATCAGTTTTCAGCCTCCCGGTATAACGAATGGCCGGATAGATGTTTGCACTGGAAACTGAATATCCCATGGCAATTGTACCGGAGGTATCCTGTGCGATGCTGGCAAGCCAGCGAGAGTTGTTGTCGGCCGGCGAATAGGTGGCCTGCTGGAAAATGCTCCAGCCGGTACCTGTATTCCTGAGTTCATACCACCTGACCCCGGCCTTGCCGGCGGTCCCGTCGACCGTATGGTTCAGCACCATCGATGAGTACCCGTTGAACTTCCGGTATTGCTGGCGGTACATCAGTCTGTCGGAAAGGGTTTCAAGTTTTTTATCAGAGTCCTTCTGGGGAATCCCGTTACCGGCATCGCCACTAAAGCTGAAACTATTCACAGGCAGGTAAAGCGTGTTGCCAAAGGTGGAGTTGGTTGGTGTAAGCCAGTCGGAATGAAATTCATAGATCCCCAGCCTCTGCGTGCCACCCATGCGGGCATAGGTAAAGTAATCGGGTGTTCCCATCGCCGGGAAGGCGCCATCGCAATCGGAGGGCAGCAGGCTGATGAAACCCTCCCCGGTGGGAGAAAGGGTAAATGAAATCCGCTGTGCTTCTGGGTTCCCGACCAGCATGGCGGAACGGTCAAAGCTGTAGGCACCATTGCCGACCCAGCCTCCCATAAAAAGGTTGGCCGACATGTAATAACCGTCGGTCCAAACACCGAACTTCGGGTAATCGGGCATCTTTGAAAATTCATATTCGTACCGGTACCAGCTGCCGGTGGGATCACCTGTTTGCGATACGGCGATCATCTGGTAAAAGGGGGCTGTGGATGACCCGTTCGGCAGTGAAAACTGCGAGAAAAGCCCGCGGCTTGCCTGTTCATCAT
>JBAXFZ010000304.1:0-5734 GCA_037139685.1 Bacteroidota bacterium | reverse complement strand
CCGCTTGTCCTGCTCGACCGGCCAAATCCCAATGGCTTCTATGTTGACGGACCAGTACTCGAGGCGGAGTATTCCTCCTTTGTCGGGATGCATCCGGTGCCGGTGGTTTACGGCATGACCATCGGGGAGTATGGCAGCATGGTGAATGGCGAACACTGGCTGAAAAACGGGGTGAGGTGCGATCTCCGGGTGGTCATGCTGGCCGGCTACAATCATCATACGAAGTGCACCCTGCCTGTAAAACCCTCCCCGAACCTGCCTAATATCAATGCGGTGTACCTCTACCCGTCGCTCTGTCTTTTCGAAGGAACCATCATCAGTATTGGCCGCGGCACCCCCTTTCCTTTCGAGGTTTTCGGGCATCCCGGGCTTAAAACCGGCACCTTTGACTTTTCCCCTTCATCTGTTCCAGGGGCCAGTCTCCATCCTCCCTTTGAAGGGCAGGTGTGCCACGGGACCGACCTTCGCGGGTACATGCAGGAGCATCCTGAAAAACAAGGAAGAATGGAGCTTTCCTGGCTGCTCGGCGCATTTCTCAGTCTCGGCGGCGAACCCGGTTTCTTTACAGCCTATTTTAACAAGCTGGCCGGCAATGCAACCCTGCAGCGCCAGGTCAGGGAGGGCAAGCCGGAAAAGGAGATCCGCGCAAGCTGGAAAACCGGGATAGACAAATTCATGAAGACCAGGAAAAAGTACCTGATGTATAAGGAATGAAATGCCAAATGCGAATTTTTCTACTATTTCCTGCCGGGATAGACCTTCAGGGCCTCTTCGAGGCACTTCATAGCATTTTTCAGGTCGGTTAGGTTCAGCACGTAGCTGATCCTGACTTCGTCGGTTCCGCGGCCGGGCGTCGAATAGAACCCGGTAGCCGGTGCAAGCATCACGGTCTGGCCTTCAAAGTTGAAATCCTCCAGCAGCCACTGGCAGAATTTGTCGGAATTGTCGATCGGCAAACGGGCGACGGCATAAAAGGCGCCGCCGGGGTTCGGGCAGAAGCATCCATCCATCCGGTTGATCGATTCAACCACGATATTCCTGCGCTGAACATATTCGTCGAGCACCTTCACCAGGTAGGAGGGAGGGGTGTTAACCGCCTCTTCACCTGCAATCTGGCCGAAGGTGGGGGGGCTCAGCCTGGCCTGTGCAAACTTCATGGCCGTGTTCATGACCTCTTTGTTTTTCGAGATCATTACACCGATCCTGACACCGCAGGCACTGTATCGTTTTGAAATGGAATCGAGCAATACCACGTTCTGATCGATCCCTTCAAGGTTCATCACCGAATAATGCTCCTTGCCGTCGTAGCAGAACTCGCGGTAAACTTCGTCGGAGAAGAGGTAGAGATCGTGCTTTTTAACTATGTCGCGCAGCAGTCCCAGCTCCTCCTTCGAATAGAGGTACCCGGTGGGGTTGTTTGGGTTGCAGATCATGATGGCTTTTGTGCGGGGGGTGATGGCCTCTTCGAAGGCGCTCATGGGAGGCAGTGCGAAACCATCGTCGATGAATGAACCGATGGGTTTTACAACAACGCCGGCTGCAATGGCAAAACCGTTGTAATTCGCATAAAAGGGCTCGGGGATGATGACCTCGTCGCCCGGGTTCAAACAGACCATCAGGGTGAAGAGGATGCCCTCCGAACCGCCGGTGGTTACGATCATCTCATCGGGGGTTACTTCGATGCCCACCCGCTGGTAATATTCAACAAGTTTTTTGCGGTAGGAGAGGATTCCTGCCGAATGGCTGTATTCGATCACCTTCAGATCCATGGTCCTGATCTTGTCGAGAACATTTGCGGGTGTTTCAATGTCCGGCTGGCCGATATTCAGGTGATACACTTTAATACCTTTTTTCTTGGCTACATCTGAGTAGGGAACGAGTTTACGGATTGGTGAAGGGGGACAAGCCTGTCCGCGGTTTGAAATTGCTGGCATAACAAGTGTTTTAAGTAAAGCAATAAAGCCAGCTTGTTGGGCTGGCCTTTTGCTCACGAATGAATAAAATGGTTACTTGGAAACTGGAGCTGCACCCTGTTCGGTGGGTTTTTCCGGGGCAGTTGTAACTGGCTTCGGTGTAACAGTTCCTTTAATCTGTAAAACAATTTTTTCTGTTTTTGCATTTGATGTAACGGTAACGGTTTTATTGATTCCGCCTACATTATTGGTGTTGTAGGTTACCTTGATTACATCGCTTTTGCCGGGAAGAACAGGTTCCTGGGGCCATGTGGGAACCGTGCAGCCGCATGACGACTGAGGTCTCGACAGGATCAGAGGTTCTTTTCCAATGTTGGTGAATTTGAATTCACAGGTACCATCCGACCCCTGTACGATTGTTCCGTAATCATGAACAGTCTTATCGAAGGAAATCTCAGGGGCATTGGGGTTAACTGGTTTAGGCGGGGTAGCATCCTGGGCTTTAACTAAAAAAGCAGAGAACACAACCAGAACAAATGAAAAAATGAACTTCTTCATATTTAATTAATTATTAGGTTAGGGTTACTAGTTGAAATTTATACAAAATTATAAAAAAAAGGTGAATCGGCCAGAATTTAGGTTTTTTTAACAACCGTGAATGCAAAGATTCAAATGAATTCTGTTTTAATTTTGTAGTTTTACCGATCACCAAAATGCAGAGATGGGAACCGCAATCAGGCTTTTGCTGCTGTTATTGTCAACCGGTTTGTGCGGCACCTCCTGCGTGAAACAGGTTGCCGTGTACCGGTCAGCCGTCGGGGTGAGCGGCCCCAGGTGTCTTGTCTACAAAACCAGGGGCGATTATGCCCTGCTGGTCCCGGTTACCCTGTCGGATGACAAATCAAGGGTGGTTTCCTTCCCGGATGTCAAAGATATCAATTATAACGGAAAGCCTGCTTATCCCACACCACTTTCCGGCGGGTACCTCCTCGATAACCGCGGGATCACCCCCGGGGTGGCCTTTTTAAAGACAACCTATGAAGAGTACGGCCGGATGAAAACAACCCCCTCAGCCGGCGAACTCTATAACCTGGTCATCGACAAGGATCCGCTGGTTGAATTGTATGACTGCGGCAGCCGTACCTCCTTCGCCGACCCGGCTGAAGCCATGGACAGCCTGATCAGGGCCGGGAAACTGGCCGGCCGGAAACGGTTAAGATAGACTTTCGGAAAAATGTTGTAACTTTGCACGATTCTAAAACCTGAAATCTTGACAAACAGTGTTCAAAAGATAAAGGAGCTTGACGGAAAACAACTCTATTACTCGTTTCTTGCCGGCGCTCAACGGATTTTCGAACAACAAAAACTACTCAACAAAATCAACGTTTTCCCGGTTGCCGACGCCGATACCGGGACCAATCTCGCCTCCACCATGCGTTCGATTATGGACGCCATCATTCCCACGGATAACCTGAAACGGACTGCTGTGGCTCTTGCCGATGCAGCGCTGATCGGGGCCCGGGGCAACTCCGGCATCATCTTCGCCCAGTTCCTTTATGGTTTCAGCAATGAGATCGAATCGGACGAGACAATTGATATCCGGTCGTTTGCCGAAAGCATGAAAAAAGCGGTCGTATATGCCTACGATGCCATTGCCAACCCGATAGAGGGGACGATCCTGACCGTAATTAAAGACTGGGCCGACTATATTTACCTGCTGAAGGACCATTTCGACGACTTTATAAAACTGCTGGCTGAGGCCTACAATCGTGCGCTTGAATCACTGGCCGCCACAACCAAAAAACTTGAGGTGCTGGCCCGGGCGCACGTGGTTGATGCAGGGGCCAAGGGTTTTGTATTCTGGCTCGAGGGGATCAGGGACTTTTTCATGCTGGGAGCCGACAAAGCTATGAAGCGCGTCGAGCAAAATGCCGCTATTGTCGAGGAGATGGTTGTCATGCCCCACGATGAGATCACCTTCAGGTTTTGTACCGAGGCGCTGATCAGCGGCAAGGATATGGACAAGCATAAAATCAGGAATTATATCCTTCATTGCGGTGATTCGCTGGTGGTGGCAGGTTCGCCCCAGAAGATCAGGGTGCATATCCATTCCGATTTTCCCGCCGAGGTCTTTTCCCAGCTGCAGCAGTTCGGGAACATCACCTACCAGAAGGTTGACGACATGGTGATGCAGAATGAGATCCAGTTCAACCGGAAATCGGAGATTGCCATCGTTACAGATTCATCCTGTGACCTCCCGAAAGAGATCCTGGATAAACACCAGATACACGTGGTTCCCCTTTCAGTCCATTTCGGGGAGACCTATTTTCTCGACCGCCTCACCATCAACCCGCCACAGTTCTATTCGATGCTTGAGAAGTCCGAAGTGCCTGCCTCATCGGCACAACCCGCATCCAAAGAATTCCAGAACAAGTTTGAATACCTTTCAACCCATTACAAATCGATCATCGGCATCCATCTCAGCCAGGCGCTGAGCGGCACCTTCTCGAGCAGCGACAAGGGATCGAAGGATGTCATCTCCCGCACCGGCAAGAAGATCGACGTGGTGAATTCCGCAAGCATCACCGGGGGCCTTGGCCTGCTGGTGGTTCGTGCGGCACGCGCCATCGAGGCAGGCGCATCCCACGACGAAGTGATGGCCAGGATGGAGGAGTGGAAAACAAAATCATTCCTGCGGGTAAGCGTGACCACCCTGAAATATATTGTCCGCAGCGGCCGGGTAAGCCCGCTGAAAAGTTTCATTGCCAAAATGCTGGATCTGAAGCCTATAATATCGGTCGACCACGAAGGAAAGGCAGCCCTCCTGTCAAAATCGTTTTCCGAGAAAAGCAGCATGAAAAAGGTGATCGGCGGCATCTCGAAAATCATCAGCGGCAAAAAGGTATGGGAATACACCATCACCCACGCCGACAACCCCTCTTCTGCACAATGGTACGCTGAACAGATGGAAAAGCTGACGGGTAAAAAACCGTTGTTCATCGACCACGCCTCGCCGGCCCTAGTTGCGAATACGGGCCCCGGCATCGCCTGCATCGCGGTGATGATGGAATAGATCAACCCCTCTTGTTTGGCGGCAGGCCAGCACCCCGGAATGGCCCCCTCTTATTATTCTTCTTTCCTTCAAAACACCTCTCCAACTGAAAATAGTTTGGATATGGAACTGTATATTCCCTGGCCGGAAATAACTTTTACTGTTTAATCGGAATCTTAGCAACAGATATTAATTGATTTAAATTTTCTTATCACTGACCTCTCCCCGGCCCTCCCCTTGAAGGGGAGGGAGACGCTCTACCACCTGATTAAGACGTGAAGATTATTTTCAGGTAGATATATCCCGGCACGAGATGCGTTCTTTTGCGATGGTGATCAGGTTATGCATATCTTCCGGGCCGGGCGGGATTTTCATCCGGGGTGCGAAGGCCGGAGGATTTCATGTACCTTTGCAGATGTTTAATAAAAAAAAAATATGACAGAATTTCAGAAGATAATTCCTGAGGTGGGGCTGGTCATTGTCCTCTTTATGACCATCGTTTTTATTCTTGCTCTGATCAGGAAGGACAATTCAATTGTCGACATGTTCTGGGGAGTTGGGTTTATCATCGTGGCGGTTTACGCTGTGATCCAGTCGGGCGAGGTTGACATCCGCAAAATGGTGGTCACCGTGCTTGTGCTGCTGTGGGGATTGCGGCTGTCGTTCCACATCATGGTCAGGAACAGCGGCAGGGGAGAGGATTTTCGCTACAAGGCGTGGCGCGACAGCTGGAAATTTTTCGTCCTGCGCAGTTTCTTCCAGATCTTCA
>JBAXFZ010000303.1:0-5740 GCA_037139685.1 Bacteroidota bacterium | reverse complement strand
ACCATTACCGATTCACTCACTGCCCTGAAATACCATGTATTTGATAACAACCATATCACAATGAAAGGGATGTTAAAGGCCCTTGCTGCTGATTTCCGCGATTTTGAAGAGCTGCAGGTTCAGCTGGTGCATGAAACCCCTAAATACGGGAACGATGAGGATTACGCCGACGACCAGGCCAGGGCCGTGTTTGAACTCTATTACGGGTGCGTGAACGGACGGCCGAATGCGACCGGAGGGAATCACCGTATCAACATGCTCCCGACAACCTGCCACATCTATTTTGGAAACGTGATCGGTGCGTTGCCTGATGGCCGCCGGGCCGGAGAACCTCTTTCAGAAGGGATATCCCCTGTACAGGGCGCCGACTGCAAAGGCCCTACCGCTGTATTAAAGTCAGCTGCCAAGATCGACCATCTCCGCACGGGAGGGACCCTGCTGAACCAGAAATTCTCACCCGGGTTTTTCGATGGGGATGAGAGTATCCATAAACTTACTGCGTTGATCCGCTCCTACTTTAAAATGGATGGACATCATATCCAGTTCAACGTGGTTTCGGCCGAAACCCTCCGTGATGCCCAGAAACATCCTGAGAAATACCGCGACCTGATCGTGCGCGTTGCAGGCTATTCGGATTACTTCAACGACCTGGGCGAAGAGCTCCAGAATGAGATCATTCACAGGACCGAGCAGGGGAATATCTGACGAAAAGGACACTTCTTGCGTGTTGCAGCTCCCGTCTCGCCTATTTTTCATAAATTTAATCCGGATTTAAACTCCCATCTCCCATGTTGAATAAATTCATTCTTTTCCTCATCCTGGCCGGGCCACTCTTCCTTCAGGCACAAAGCGACCAGCTCATCTTCCCGGGTAATTTCAGGACGGTCAAACAAATCAGTCATGGCGTTGAAATCAGGACGGAAAGTGGCTTTGCAAGGATACAGGCCTACTCCCCTTCCGTTATCCGTTTCAGGATAACCCTTAATGAACCGAAGGATGACTTTTCTTATGCCGTGATCCAGTCACCGGGAGGAGAATTTAAAATTGAGTCGGATGTTCGGGATTCCCTGAAACTGTCCACCGATTCGCTGAAAATTGTTGTAAATAAGAACCCGTTCAGGATCACCGTCAGGAATCTCCGTGGGGAGACTGTTTCGGAAGACCAGCCAGGGCTGCCGGTTTCATGGCTAGGGACCGAAGTTACCTGCTACAAAAAACTTTTTGCCGATGAAAAGTTCCTTGGACTTGGCGAAAAGACAGGCAACCTCGATAAGCGGGGCAATTCATTTGAGAACTGGAACTCCGATGTGCCGGCCTATGCCATCAACCATGATCCGCTCTACCAGAGCATTCCCTTTTTTATCGGGATTCATGACCACGTAACCTATGGTCTCTTCCTTGATAATTCATACAGGACAAAGTTCAATTTCGGGGCATCCTCGGATGAGAAATTTTCAAGTTTTTCGGCAGCCGCCGGGGAGATGAACTATTATCTGTTTGGTGCATCCACCGTTTCCTGCGTCATACGCGATTACACATGGCTTACGGGCAGGATGCCGATGCCTCCCTTCTGGAGCCTTGGCTACCAGCAATGTCGCTGGAGCTATTTCCCCGAATCTGAGTTGATGAGCATTGCCGGGAAATTCCGCGACAAACAGATTCCCTGTGATGTGATTTACCTCGACATCGATTACATGGACAAGTATAAGATTTTCACCTGGGACAAGGAACGTTTTCCGCAACCCAAGGCAATGATTGCCAGGCTAAAAGGGATGGGATTCCACCTGGTTACCATTGTCGACCCGGGGATCAAGATCGACAAGGACTATTTTGCATACAATGAAGGGGTTGCAGGGGATTATTTCGCCAAATATCCTGACGGGTCCAACTATATTGGAAGCGTATGGCCCGGCCGTTGCCATTTTCCTGATTTCACCAGGGAACCGGTGCGCAAATGGTGGGGCGCCGCCTTCAGCCACCTGACGGAACCGGGTGTTGAGGGGTTCTGGAACGACATGAACGAACCCAGCGCATGGGGACAAAGCATCCCGAACATCATCCAGTTCGGTTTTGACGGTCACCCCGCCCCGGTGACCAAGGCGCATAACATTTACGGGCTGGAGATGTCGCGTGCCACCTTTGAAGGCACAAAGGCCCTGCTGAACGGCAAACGGCCATTTGTTCTTACCCGCGCGGGTTATGCAGGCATCCAGCGCTTTTCGGCTGTATGGACCGGAGATAATGACGCCACCGATGAACACATGCGGCTGTCGGCCCGCATGGTTACTGGATTGGGGTTGTCGGGGGTTTCATTTACAGGCCCCGACGTTGGCGGGTTCATGGGAAATCCTACCGAACAGCTCTTTACCCGCTGGATGTCGCTAGGGGTGTTTACACCATTTTTCAGGAACCATTCGGCATGGGATACGAGGAGCAAGGAACCCTGGGCCTTCGGTCTCAATGTTGAACGCCAGGTGAAAGAGATGATTGCCCGTCGTTACAGGCTTCTTCCATACATCTACTCAGCGTTCCGCGAATCTGCAATAAGTGGTCTCCCGGTCGCCCGCAGCCTGGCTATCGACTTTACCTTCGATGAGAAAATATACTGGTGGAGCTACCAGAATGAATACCTTTTCGGCGGAAACTTCCTTGTGGCACCTGTTTCATGCAACCAGAATGCCGCAAAGGTCTATTTTCCCGGCGACGGGTGGTACAGGCTCAGCACCGGCGAATTCTACAAAGGGGGAACAGAGGTAACAGTTGAGGCGCCCCTCAGCGATCTTCCTGTTTTTGTAAAAGCATCCGGGATCATCCCCATGCAATCGGATGTCCAGTTCACCGCCCAGAAGCCCTCTTCCACCCTCGAACTCAATATCTACAACGGGACAAAGCCAAATACCTTCAACTATTATGAAGATGACGGGCTGACCTACCAGTTTGAAAACGGGCAATATTTCAGCAGAACGGTTACCTTTGACCCGGTAAAGAAGCAGATCAGCCTTTCAAAAGCAGAAGGGAGTTTTATTTCAAAATTCACCTCCATCCGGCTGGTACTCCATTCTTTCGGTGATATAATGACCCTCCGGTCAGGGGAGACTGAATACTCGCTCAAACTCAGGTCATCACTGGAGCGCTTTGTCGAAATCCCCGTCGGACGGGATGAAGTGGTTATTAAATATTGACATGGGTGACAAATTGAATTTTTCCTGATCCGCTTATAAGCCATTTAACCAAGATATGAAAAAATCACTCTTCCCGGGAATCCTGATCCTATTCATTTTTTCTGCCTGTCACAACGACCATTTCATCAGCGACCGGGCCTACCGGAAAGTTGTAGAAACCCAGTTTGAGAAACAGAAATCACTCGCCTCCAACCGTTCACAACAGCTGTTTGATGTTTTTAACCAGGGATTGTCAACCAGGGAAACAGAGGCGATGAAGTTTCTTTATGCATTCAGCCCACTAAGCGACCTGGCGGATTATCAGGGGGAATTTTTCCTGCAGAATGTCAGAAGCTCCTTTGCAGCCAGGGATACTTTCAGCTGGGGTAAAACCGTCCCTGAGGAGCTTTTTCGCCATTTCGTGCTTCCAATTCGCGTCAACAATGAGAATCTTGATTCATCGCGGTGGGTATTCTTCAGGGAGTTAAAGGACCATATTAAAAAAATGGCCATGAAGCAGGCGGTTCTTGAGGTCAACCACTGGTGTCACGAGAAGGTAACCTACCGCGGTTCGGATGGACGAACATCATCCCCGCTCGCCTCGGTAAAAACAGCCTATGGCCGTTGCGGGGAAGAATCCACCCTCACCGTGGCTGCCCTGCGAGCCGTTGGAATACCAGCCCGCCAGTGCTATACGCCCCGATGGGCACACAGCGACGATAACCATGCATGGGTTGAAGTATGGGTTGACGGGAAATGGCACTTTATCGGCGCCTGTGAACCGGATGCGGACCTCGACCTCGCCTGGTTTACCGCTCCCGCAAAAAGGGCTATGCTTGTTAATACCAATGTATTTGGTGTATACCAGGGCCCGGAGGACATTTTATTGAAGGACCCGCGTTTTACCAGGATAAATGTCCTGGGCAATTATGCAACAACAAAACGAATTGTTGCAAAGGTTGTTGACGAGCAGAAAAAACCTGTCGACAGCGCTGTTATTGAATTCCAGATTTATAATTATGCTGAATTCTACACGCTGCATAAATCTTTCACCAACCAAAACGGCCTGGCTTCCTTTCTAACGGGTCACGGAGATTTGCTTCTATGGGCGGCGAAGAAGGGCACTTTCGGGTATCGGAAAGTTACCGTGCTGAACAGCGATACTGTCCTAATTGTTTTGTCGCGAAAACCCGGTATTGAATACACCGAAACCCTCGACCTGGTTCCCCCTCCTGAAATCAAAGCAGAAGTGAAGGTAAGCGATTCGCTGAAAAAAATCAACTCGGGACGGCTGGAATTCGAGGATAAGCTCAGGTCAGATTACGAATCGACCTTTATCGATTCGTCCAAGGCCGTCAGGCTTGCCGCAACCATTAAAATGAACCCGGATACCCTGTGGCTTTTCCTGAAGAAAACGCGCGGAAACTGGCGTGAAATTATTGAATTCATAGCAGGCACACCGGAACCCCTGAGGCACCTTGTATTTCCCCTGCTGTCAAACATTTCCGAAAAAGATCTTCGGGATGCAACGCCCGAGTTACTTGACGACCAGCTGCTCACGCCTCTTGCAATGAAGCCATTGAACAACAGGGAGGATATATTCGGTCCCTATATCCTCTCCCCCAGGGTTGATAATGAATGGCTGAAACCTTTCAAGGTCATGTTCATTAAATCAACCGCTCCCCAGGTCATCGAAAAATACCGGAAAACCCCGGATTCCCTGGCATCCTGGATCAAAAGAAACATTTCAACCGACAATACTGCCAACTGGGGCCGGGCACCGCTCACGCCAGCCGGATCCTTTGAACTGAAGGTTGCCGATCCCCATTCACGCGACATCCTTTTTGTAGCGATGTGCCGCAGTTTCGGCATACCGGCGAGGCTTGAACCGGGAACCCGCATCCCGCAATACTATTTAACCGGTTCATGGCATGATGTTTATTTCGAGAAACGGGCACCGGTGAACGACGCCCGGGGCAGCCTTGTGCTTACTTCTGACAAGGGCAACGAACAGAAACCCGAATACTATACCCACTTTACAGTGGAAAAATACGAGGAGGGGTTCTTCCGGTCGCTCGATTATGAATCCGATCCCCAGGTTCAGAAATTCCCGTGTACCCTTGCCATCGCACCCGGTAACTATCTGCTGGTGACAGGTAACCGGATCCAGGGTGGAACCGTACTGGCATCCCTTCGTTTTTTCAATATTGAAGCAGGACAAACAGTAAATCAGTCCATCTTAATGAGAAAAAACCCGCTTCCTAAACCTGTTTATGGTAAAATAAACCCTGTCCTGTTCAGTTTCAAAATTCCACAAGGAATGGTAATGGTTTGGGTTGAGCCCGACAAGGAGCCCACGAAACACCTTTTTGCCGACCTGAGGCAGCGTAAGGCGGAATTTGAAAAGTGGATCGGCCGGTTTGTCCTGATCTTCCCGTCCGAAGAGGAGATGATCAAGTTCCGGCAAAAGGAAGGGGCAGCCATCCCTGGCATCGTCAGCTATTCGTTTGAAAAAACATTCCCCATCAGGCTTGCCGATAAAAGCCTGGCCATTGGAGAGCTGAAAAACCTTCCTGTAG
>JBAXFZ010000302.1:0-5788 GCA_037139685.1 Bacteroidota bacterium | reverse complement strand
CTGTGGAAGAGGCACTGGGCAGGCTGCATAAGATCGCCGACCGGGTCCCCGGCGTAGTTTACCAATACCGGCTGAAGCCTGACGGCACCTCCTGTTTCCCCTATGCCAGCGAAGGAATCCGCGCTATTTACAGGGTCTCGCCAGAAGATGTTCTTGATGACGCTTCCACGATACTTTCAAAGCTGCATCCCGATGACCTCAACGGGGTTGCTGAATCCATCCAGGCATCGGCAAGGGAACTGACCCTATGGAGGCATGAGTACCGTGTGAAATTTGATGACGGGGTGGTGCGGTGGATGTCGGGGAATGCATTTCCGCAGCGTGAAGCCGACGGGTCGGTGCTGTGGCACGGGTTTATAAGCGATATTACCAAACGCAGGGAGGCGGAGGAGGCATTGCTTGAAAGCCAGAACCGCTTCGCCCTGTTTATGGATTACCTGCCGGTGATCGTATTTATCAAGGATAACGAGGGCCGTACAATATATGTCAACAATACGATGGATGCAGCGCTGGGGGCGTCGAAATGGATCGGGCTGAAGCTGACCGATATTTTTGACAGTGACACGGCCGCCCGGATCCTTGAGGATGATCAAAAAACAATGAAGCTTGGGGATCAGAAAATCGAGGAGAGTTTTATCCATCTTGACGGCACGATCCACCATTATGAAACACAAAAATTCATCATCCCGGGTTTCGGGAAGAGCCCCATGCTGGGAGGAATCGCGCTTGACATTACCGAGCGCAAGCAGGCCGAGGATGAACTGAAACAACTCTCCACCCGGCTGACCATGGCAACACGTGCCGGTGGAGTAGGCGTTTGGGATTTCGATGTGGAAACCAACTCGCTGTTCTGGGACAACCAGATGTTGGAGCTGTACGGTATTGGTAAAGAGAATTTCACAGGCGCTTACCAAACATGGCTGAGCGGGGTTCACCCTGACGACCGCGAAAGAGGAGACCAGGATATCCAGGCTGCAATCCTCGGGGAAAAGGAGTTTGACAATGAGTTTCGCGTTGTCTGGCCCGACGGGTCGGTCCGCAACATCAAAGGCCAGGCCGTGGTGCAGCGCGACGGGTCGGGCAGGGCTTTGCACCTGATCGGAACTAACTGGGATATTACACCGCAAAGACGGAAGGAGGCCTTTGAAAAGGAGATCCTGCGATTGTCGGTTCAGCTCACCGGTATCCGCGGTTCGGACCTGTCATCGGCCATCGACCTGGCCCTTGGCAGCATCGGCCACTATCTTTCCGCCGACAGGGCCTTTGTCTATGAATTCAAGGCTGACAACATCATCAGCAAAACCCACGAATGGTGCAATCACCCTGTTGGTCCTAAAATAGAAAAATTCACCGATCTGTCGGTCGATTACTTCCCATTTCCTTTTGACCTGCTAAAGCGGCACGAGAATATCGTCATTCCATCGGTCAGGTCACTGCCTGAATCCCGCAGGAAAGAAAGAGAGGCACTTGAATCGTACGGCATTAAATCGATCATCGTCATGCCGATCCTGGTTGACAACAACCTTGTCGGGATGGTGGGACTCAACATGGAGGCGAAAGAGCGGGAATACGAGCCGTTCGAGATCAGCAATCTGGTATTGTGGAGCAACATGCTTGCAGGGTTGATCCGTAACCAGAAGAATGAGCTTCTCCTGGAGCAGACCCGGAAAAATTATGAAACTTTTTTCAATACAATCGATGATTTCCTGTTTGTACTCAACGAGCAGGGAGAGATCATCCAAACAAACAACACGGTGGTGAACCGTCTCGGCTATTCGACCCCGGAGATGGTGGACAAGTCGGTGCTGATGGTCCATCCCGCCGAACGCCGGCAGGAGGCAGGCCGGATCGTTGGCGAGATGCTGGCCGGAACGGCCGATTACTGCCCTGTCCCGCTGGTTGCAAAATCGGGCATCCTCATCCCTGTGGAAACAAGGGTGAAGCCTGGTTTCTGGGACGGGAACCCGGTCATTTTCGGCGTCAGCAAGGATGTTTCGAAAATCAAATTGTCGGAGGAGAAATTCTCAAAGGCGTTCCAGTCAAACTCGAACCTGATGGCCATATCTGGGCTGGACACAGGTGATTTTCTCGACATCAACGATGCATTTCTTAACACCCTCGGCTATTCCCGTGATGAAGTTATAGGGAAAACCACTGTTGAAATCAATCTCTTTGCGGACAGGGATTTCAGGAGCACTGTCATCGACAGCCTGAAAAATCACCAGCGGGTAAGGGATATAGAAACACAGGTCAACACAAAATCGGGGAATGTCCTGATGGGGCTTTTTTCTGCCGAAATGATCTTCATCGGCAGCGAAAGTTCCCTGCTTACCGTTATGGTGGATATCACCGACCGCAAACTGGCGGAAGAGTCACTCAGGTCAAAAATGGCCCTGCTTGAGGCGCAGAAGAACGCAACCCCCGACGGGCTCCTGGTGATCGATGAGAACCAGAAACGCATACTGGTAAACAAGCGCATCATCGAAATTTTTGATGTGCCGGGGAATATTGCGGAGAATGAGGATGATGCCGCCATGTTGAGCCATGTCGTTTCGCTTACCAGGTATCCTGAGAAGTTTCTTGAAAAAGTTCTTTATCTGAATGATCACCGGGAGGAGACCAGCCGCGACGAGATAGAAATGAAAAACGGGATGATCCTCGACAGGTATTCCGCACCGGTGCTTGATGCGGAAGGAAAATCGTACGGCAGGATTTGGTCATTCAGGGATGTCACCGAAAGCAAGCGGGCCGAGCAGGAGATCATCAAGGCAAGAAACGAGGCAGACCAGGCAAACCTTGCAAAAAGTGAATTCCTGTCGCGCATGAGCCACGAACTGCGCACCCCAATGAATTCAATTCTCGGGTTTGCACAGCTGATGGACATGGGCGAACTGAAACCAGCCCACCGCAAGGGGGTTCACCACATCCTCAACAGCGGGAAACACCTGCTCAACCTGATCAACGAAGTGCTCGACATCTCGAGGATTGAAGCCGGGCGGCTTACACTCTCGCCCGAGCCTGTCCAGTTGAGAACGATGATCCTTGAAACGGTCGATATCATTCACCAGGCCGCTGTACAGCAACAGCAGACAATTGTGTTTGCAGATTCGCCGGTTTCCCTTTTGTTCGTCAAAGCCGACCGCCAGAGTTTAAAACAGGTTTTGCTGAACCTTCTTAACAATGCGGTCAAGTACAACAAGGAGAGGGGTGTGGTGACAATCGCTGCCTCGGTATCCGGAAAGGATGTGAAGGCACCCCCTGTTGTGAGGATTTCGATCAGCGATGAAGGGGCAGGGATCAGCGCCGGGGATATGGGCAAACTCTTTCTTCCTTTCGAAAGGATAGGAGCGGAGAAAACAGCAACCGAAGGTACCGGACTCGGGCTCACCGTGGTCAAAAAACTGATGGAGGCCATGGGCGGAATTGTCGGGGTTGACAGTATGCCGGGAAAAGGAAGCACCTTCTGGATTGAACTGCCGGAAACCGACAGTCAGAAAATCCTGTTCGATAAGGCTGGTTTGAATTCCATACCGGAAAAGGTGAATGCTGAAATCACCGGGACCATCCTGTATGTCGAAGATAATCACTCAAATACTGAGCTGGTCGAGGAGATCATATTGACCCATCGCCCTGCCATACGGCTTATTACAACCATGCTCGGGAAGAAGGCTGTTAAACTGGCCCTGGATAACCAGCCGGGTTTGATATTGCTCGATCTTGACCTGCCCGATATTCCCGGGATTGAGGTGCTTGCTGACCTCAGGGAAGATCCGCAGACCCGGGCCATACCGGTGGTTATCGTCAGTGCTGATGCGACAATCCAGGAAATTGAAAAGCTTAAAAAGGCCGGGGCACTGGGCTATTTGACCAAGCCAATTGATATCGCAGCCTTTTTAGAGGTTGTCGACAAAATAGAGATAAAACCAATGAAGCCATGATAGATGCCACTTTGAAAAACGCCAATATCCTGATCGTGGATGACCAGGAGGCAAATATTGATATTCTTGCCGGATTGCTTGAAATGCAAGGGTATTCGCATGTCAAAACCACTACCGATCCGCGTCTTGTCGTCGACTTGTACCATTCTTTCAATCCCGACCTGATCCTGCTGGACCTGATGATGCCCCATCTTTCAGGATACGAGGTGATGAACCTTTTAAAGGAGCAGATCCCCTTTAATACCTACTTGCCGATCCTGGTCCTTACCGCCGATATAACGATTGAATCGAAACAAAGGGCGCTGTCGGGCGGGGCTAAGGATTTCCTCTCCAAACCGTTCGATCTGATCGAGGTGGGGCTGCGCATTGAGAACCTGCTTTTTGCGCGGTGCCTGCACCAGCAATCGCTGAATCAGAACCAGATCCTCGAAAAAACGGTAAGGGAACGGACCCTTGAGCTTGAAAAAATCAACATTGAATTAGTTGTTGCAAAGGAAAAGGCTGAAGCAAGCGACCGGCTGAAAACCGCCTTCATTAAGAACATCTCGCACGAGATCCGGACTCCCCTGAATGGCATTCTCGGCATGTACCAGGTACTCACCGACCCGGATCTTTCTCCGGGCGAAAAGGAAGAGTTTTATGTCCACCTGCAGGCCAGCAGCGACAGGCTGATAAAGACCATAACCGATTATATGGATATCGCACTTCTCGTTTCGGGGAACATGACAATCCAGGAGAGTGTGTTTACACCAAGGATACTTGTGGATGAAATGTACAACAAATTCAGGCACGAGTGTGAGACCAGGCACCTGACCTTTACACTCCAGTCACCTCCGCTGGCAAGCACCATCCAGATTAAATCCGATTATAACCTGCTCTGCAAGGTGTTGTCGCATTTACTTGACAATGCAATGAAATTCACCAGGGAAGGCAAGGTTTCAATCGGTTTTGACATACTCGGGAATGACCTGGAATTTTTTGTTAAAGACACCGGGTCGGGTATCGATGAAACAGCATACGACTCTGTTTATGATTTCTTCGTACAGGAAAACATCACCGAGACACGTGGCCACGAAGGGAACGGGTTGGGATTGACCATCGCGAAAAAGATGGTGGAGCTGGCCGGTGGCCGCATCAGGTTTTTATCTCACAAGGGAAAAGGTTCTACCTTCTATTTCACGGTTCCCTGCATAGTTTCAGCCCAATAAACTAAAGTTGCAAAAGCTCCGAAAATGGCATCCGCTAAAAACAGAATTATTTATTTCCTGACATCAGCCACTCACGGAAATGGCTGGAAAGGGCTTGTGATTTTTCTTGCGGGACTTTTCCTGACAGCCGTGGCTGCATGCTATACCGAGCACGCTGTGGAGGAGAAGGCCCTTCATGAATATGAACTGAATTGCATTGAAATCAAATCAAAAATCTCGGTCAGGTTGCACGCCTATGCACAGCTGCTGCGGTCTTCATCCGGTCTGTTTGCGGCGTCCGATACTGTGACGCGCAGCAAGTGGAAGTCATTCAGTGAGCCTTCAGAAATCAGCAGGAATTTACCGGGTATCCAGGGGGTGGGATTTGCCCTGATCATCCCGCGCAACCGGCTTCAACAGCATATCCTGGGCATACGGAAGGAGGGCTTCCCGGAATACACAGTTAAACCGGTTGGTGACCGGGAGGTTTATACATCGATAATCTACCTCGAGCCGTTTTCAGGCCGGAACCTCCGTGCATTCGGGTATGACATGTTCTCGGAACAGGTGAGGAGAAGGGCTATGGAATTATCCCGCGATTCGGACCTGGCAACACTTTCGGGCAAGGTGCAACTTGTGCAGGAAACCTACAATGATGTGCAG